>NZ_RZSJ01000484.1:0-4892 GCF_003998025.1 Mesorhizobium sp. M8A.F.Ca.ET.021.01.1.1 | reverse complement strand
ACCGGCACATGCTGGCGCTGACGGTGCTGGTGAAATGCGTCGCGCACTGGGCGGGCAGCGTCTTGCCGCTGGTGGTCGCCGCGCCCCTGCTCGGCCTGTTCATGAATATGGAACCGCTCGCCATCGGCGCCACGGCGCTGACGCTTCTTGTCGGCACGCCGGCCATCACCTTCATCGGCGCCGTGGGCGCGGCGGTGGCGGTGGCGCTGCCGCGTGGCGGGCTTTTGATCTCGGTGCTGGTGCTGCCGCTGACCATACCGGTGCTGATCTTCGGTGTTTCGGCAAGCTACGGGGCGACGGCGAATCCCGATCCGTTCCTGCAGCCTTTCCTCATTCTTGCCGCGCTGACCTTGTTTCTTGCGGTGCTGGGCCCCGTGGCCGCGGCGCTGGCGCTGCGCCATGGCACGGATTGAGGCGGCCACGAGCGGCAGAGGCTGCGGCGCGGCGGCAGATTGCGCGGCCCGTGGCGCGAGGTTAAGGGAAGGCATGAGCGAGCGCAGCGAACGGACCGGGTTGGCGAGCGGCATGCCAAGGAGGCGGCCGACATGAGCCCGCACGCACTCTACGTCACCGCCGCCTACGCCATCACCGCGATCGTGCTTGCGGGGCTGATCGGCTGGATCCTGCTTGACCAGCGGGCACGCAAGCGCGAACTCGCCGAACTCGAGGCGGCCGGGGTGCGGCGGCGCTCCGACAAGACCGGGGCGGGAAAGCCGTGAGCAGCGAAATCGAAACGCGGACGCGTCGCCGCCTGTTCGTGTTCTTGCCGCTGCTGGTTTTCCTCGGCCTGGCCGGCCTGTTCCTGTCGCAGCTTCTGTCGGGACGCGATGTCTCGGAAGTGCCATCGGCGCTCATCGGCCTGCCGGCGCCGCAGACCAGTCTGCCGGCGCTGGAGGGGTCAAACCTGCCGGGGCTCGATTCGAAAGCCTTCGCCGGCAAGGTCACTCTGGTCAACGTCTTTGCGTCGTGGTGCGCGCCGTGCCGGGAAGAGCACCCGGTTCTGTTGGCGCTGGCGCAGGACAAGCGGTTCACGATGGCGGCGCTGAATTACAAGGACCGGCCGGAAAACGCCCGCCGCTTCCTCGGCGACCTCGGCAATCCGTTCCAGGCGATCGGCGTCGACGAAGCCGGCCGCACGGCGATCGACTGGGGCGTCTATGGCGTGCCGGAAACATTCGTCATCGGCAAGGATGGCAAGATAGCCTACAAGCATGTCGGCCCGCTGACGGCGGAGTCGGCGAGGGATCTCTTGCTGCCACAGATTGAAAAAGCGCTGGCCGTACCGAACTGACAACTCCAACTCGCCTTCGTCATCCTAGGGCGAAGCAAGGAGCGAAGCGACGCGGCGCAGACCCCTGGAGCTGCTTTGCAGCCCAAGGGATCCATGCCGTGATATTAGTGACAGGCAAGGCGGATCAGGATAAGGGACTCTTCGCCGCTGATAGAACCGCTATTCCGAGCCGCTGCATGCTTCGTTTGAAGTCGCGGCATGGATCCTCGGGTCAAGCCCGAGGATGACGAAACGCGGTGGGGCTCAGCCGTAGATCTGCTTGTGGATCTGGTAGAGCATTTCCGAGCGGTCGGCGCGCATGTCGGCGAGGTCGCGGCTGGAGAAGCTGTCGATTTCGGCGACGAGGCGGTTGTAGTGCTTGCGCTTGGCGATGCTGCTGCGAGCGCGGGTCATCAGGTCATTCAAGATCATAGCAAGGTTCCTTCTGTGCCGCATTCTCGCGGCGGGTTCTTCCTCCCTTGATCGATACGGAGCATGACATAGTAATGGTGCATTGCAAAAAGAAGATGTTGCAATGCACCATTGCACTGCGCGCATAGCCGGTTAATGGCGTCCTAAGGAACGTCCCGCCGTTTTGTCTTACAAATTGCTGATACCCCGTCTTGCCAGATCGATCGCGGGCTGGCTTGATCCGGCGTCACGTGATGCCGGGAGGAAATGCATGGCGGCCGCAGACTATTACGAAATTCTCGATCCGCGTTTCGCGCGCCTGTTCAATGGCAGCGCGCAAGTGGAGAAACTGTTCACCGGCTGCCGCTGGGCCGAAGGGCCGGCCTGGTTCGCCGCCGGCCGCTATGTCGTGTGGTCGGACATTCCGAACAACCGCATGCTGCGTTATGACGAAACCGACGGCAGCGTCAGCGTGTTCCGCCAGCCCTCGGGCAATTCCAACGGCAACACCGTCGACCGGCAGGGCCGGCTCGTCACCTGCGAGCATTCGGGCCGCCGCGTCAGCCGCACCGAGCATGATGGCTCGGTCACCACCATCGCCGCCAAATGGAAGGGCAAGCGGCTGAACTCGCCCAACGACGCGGTGGTGAAATCCGACGGCTCGGTCTGGTTCACCGACCCCAGCTACGGCATCGACACCGACTATGAGGGCGACAAGGCCGAGAGCGAGATCGGCGCCTGCAACGTCTACCGGGTGGATCCCGACACGGGCGAGGTCGAGGCCGTGATCACCGACATGGTCAGGCCGAACGGGCTTGCCTTCTCGCTCGACGAAAGCCTGCTCTATGTCGTCGACACCGGCCGCACGCATGGCGCTGAGAACCCGGCGCATATGCGGGTGTTCAACGTCGGCAAGCACGGCAAGAAGGTTTCCGGCGGCAAGGTCTTCGCCGACTGCACATCAGGCCTGTTCGACGGGTTCCGGCTCGACGCCGACGGACGCATCTGGACCAGCGCCTTCGACGGCATCCATTGCTACGACCCGGACGGCACGCTGATCGGCAAGGTCAAGGTGCCGGAGGTGACCGCCAATTGCGTGTTCGGCGGCGCCAAGCTGAACTGCCTCTACATCGCCGGCACCACCTCGCTCTATTCGGTGCGGCTGATGGTGAATGGGGCCAAGACTTTTTGAGGCTGCTCGCAACTTTTCTCTGGCGACCCTTGTTGGCGCTTCTGCGGATAGCCGCGGCGCCCGCTTCGCCGCGGCTTCCGCAGCCGCCATTATTTGCTCCGCCGGAGCGGAGTTCGAAGCAGTCCGCCGATGGTATCAGGCACAAATCAATGGGAGGACATCATGCCATTCGTCAACATCCGCATCGTCAAGGAAGTGATCGCCGCCGATCCGGCAGGCAAGAAGGCTGACATCGCCAGGAAAGTCACGGCGGCCATCATGGACGCCACCGGACTCGGCAATGACGACGTCTGGGTGGTGTTCGAAGAGGTCAACGCCCGCGACTGGTATGTCGGTAAGACCGATGTCGAGACCTTGCGGAAGGGGTAGATCGAAGGAAGGCGAAGTCCTTTCCACTTCGTCATCCTAGGGCGAAGCAGTCGCGAAGCGACGTCGCGGAGACCCTAGGATCCATGCCGGACCTTTCGAACGTCGCGGCGGTGCAGTTTCCGTCTGTGATACGGTCAGTGTACTAGCCACGTCGGGGTGCCTGTTCTGAACCGCTGCATTCTTTGGCAAATGTCACGGCATGGATTCTAGGGTCTGCGCCGCGTCGCTGCGCTCCTTGCTCCGCCCTAGAATGACGAAGTCGCATGGTTGGCCGCTAAAGGATCAAGGCTAGCGTATGAAATCTGCGAAACCGGACAGCGCATTGCGCATTGCCAGCACCTTTTCCGGCTCAGCCAAAATGGCCTCCATCTCCGCTGGCTTCTTCCCGAGCAGGGCGATCTCCAACCCACCATCATGCAGCGCGAACGACATTGTCCGCATGATCTCGGCCAAAGCGGTTCGGGCATAGATCGAGCGCGGCGAGGCGTGGGCCAGCATGGCCGGCTTGTCGACGGCGGCGTCGCGCGAGACCAGCCAGTCGAGCGCGTTCTTCAGTCCGCCCGGCACGCCATGCGCATATTCGGGGCAGGAGACGATGACGCCGTCGGCGCGGGTGACGGCGTCGATCAGGTCGGAGGCTTCGCCCGGTGTTCGCTCGCCCTCGTCGTCGGGGTTGAAGATCGGCAGGCCGCGAAGTCCGTCATAGACGGTGATACGACAGCCCTCGGGCGCGTTCAGCGCCAGTGCCGCGACCAGGGCCGAATTGGTGGAGGCCGCCCGCAGGCTGCCTGAGATGGCAAGAAGATGGAGCAAGATGGATAGGTCCGGGCGAATCGTGGCCGAAAACCCTACCACATCGTCTGCTTGTACTCGTCGTCCAGCCAGCGGTCGGTCGCCTCGGCCGAATCGGCCAATGCCAGTTGATCGCGCAGGATCTGGCCGAGCGTCGGCAGCGTGGCACGGTCGTACCAGCTCTCGGGCTTCCACAGATCGGAGCGCATGAAGGCCTTGGCGCAATGCATGTAGGCGGCCTTGACGGCGACGACGATGACGCTTTGCGGCTCCTTGCCGTCGACCGCGAGGCGCTCGCGCAAAGTGGCATCCACGGTGATGCGGGCTTCGCCATTGACGCGCAGCGTCTCGTTCATGCCCGGGATGAGGAAGAGCAGCCCGACCGAGGGATTGCGCAGGATGTTCTCCAGCGTATCCAGCCGGTTGTTGCCGGGCCGGTCGGGAATGGCGATCGTATTCTCGTCGAGAATGGCGGTGAAGCCGGGCTTGTCGCCTTTCGGGGTAACGTCGGCATTGCCTTCGCCATCGGACGAGCCGATCAGCACGAACGGGCTCTTGCCGATGAAGGAGCGGCAATGGCCGTCGAGCGCCTTCAATTCCTTGCGGATCGAACCATCGGTCGGGCGCGGCGTCTTGTAGATCGTCCGCAGCTCTTCCTGGGTGGTGACGAATTCCATGGCTCTCCCCCTTATTCCCTGCCTTATTTGCCGGCTTTCTCTTCCCCGCCGGCTTTGTCGTCGAGCGAATGGCGCAGGATGAGCGGCATCTGGCTGAAGGTGAACAGAAGCGTGATCGGCATGATGCCCCAGACCTTGAAGGTAACCCAGGCGTCGGTGGAAAAATTGCGCCAGACCACTT
>NZ_RZSJ01000483.1:0-4894 GCF_003998025.1 Mesorhizobium sp. M8A.F.Ca.ET.021.01.1.1 | reverse complement strand
CCGGCACAGCAGGTCGATGGCCTGGGTGCCCGATTCCGTCAGCATGATCTGTTCGGGCGAAGCTTCGATGCCATGCCCGGCCAGGCGCCGCGCCAGCAATTGCCGCAGCGGCGGCAGCCCGAGCGGCGTGCCGTAGTCGGCAAGCGCGACATCGTCGGCACGCGCGACCGTGCGCAATGCCCTGCGGAGCCCGGCCTGTGGCATCCATGAAGCCGGTAGCCAGCCGCAGCCGGGTTTCAGGACTTCCTCGCCAGCCTCCAGCGACTGGCGCGAAACCCAGAGCGGATCGACGGCACGATCGAGCCGGGGGCCGATCTCGGCCAAAGACAGCGGCGCCAGCGAGCCGGCGGCATAAAAACCGGAACCCGGCCGGGAGCGGATCGCGCCTTCGGCGGCGAGCCGCTCATAGGCTTCGACGACGGTGGATTTGGATACCTGCATGGACTTCGCGAAGGCACGGATAGACGGTAACCGGGTTCCCGGTGTCAGGCTGCGCGCGGCGATCCGCTGACGGATGGTCGCCATCACACTCTCCACCAGGGTGCGTGCGCCGTCGGGTTCCAAAGCAAGGTCTGTCATCCGTACTGCTCAATTCGTCACTACAGTTTCGTCGAATTGTACCCCATTGTCTCTGGCCGCGCCACGGTTGTTCGCACCATAGAGGGCGAAAGCAATGGAGCCTGCAATGGACAAGACGGCGAGCGGCTGGGTGAACGGATTTATCGGCGTGCTGATCTTCAGCGGCTCGTTGCCTGCGACGCGCGTGGCGGTGATGGATCTCGATCCGATATTCCTGACATCGGCCCGCGCGGTCATAGCCGGCCTGCTTGGTCTCGCCCTTCTGCTTGTGTTCCGCGAGAAGCGCCCCGGGCGTCATGACTTGCTGTCGCTCATCATCGTTGCGCTTGGCGTGGTCGTCGGCTTCCCCTTGCTGACGGCGCTCGCGCTGAAGCATGTCACGTCGGCCCATTCCATCATCTTCGTCGGCTTGCTGCCGCTGGCGACCGCGATCTTCGGCGTGTTGCGTGGCGGCGAACGGCCAAGGCCGGCCTTCTGGCTGTTCTCATGCCTCGGCAGTGCGCTGGTGGCGGGCTTCGCGCTTGCGCAAGGCGTGACGGCTTCGCCGGTCGGCGATGGGCTGATGCTTGCGGCCATCATCGTCTGCGGCCTTGGCTACGCGGAAGGCGCCGCGCTGTCGCGCAGGTTGGGCGGCTGGCAAGTGATCTGCTGGGCGCTGGTGCTGTCCCTGCCGGTCATGCTGGTGCTGACGGTTGCTACCCTGCCGTCGTCCTTCGCCAGCGTTGGCTCCAATGCCTGGATCGGTCTTGGCTATGTCTCGCTGTTCAGCATGCTGATCGGCTTCGTCTTCTGGTATCGCGGCCTGGCGCAAGGCGGCATTGCAGCAGTGGGGCAGTTGCAGCTGCTGCAGCCGTTTTTCGGGCTCGCATTAGCGGCGACACTGCTGCGTGAACAGGTCAGTCCGATGATGATCGTCGTCACGCTCGGCGTGGTGACATGTGTGTTCGGCGCGAAGAAATTCGCCAAGCAGGATTTGCCGCGGCGTGCGGCTGCATAGTGATGATGCCGACCCTCGCTAGAACTTCGTCACCACGCCAATGCCGATGCCCTCGAAACCGCCCATCGCCATCAAGGCCGCGGGCGCCTCGTCGAGGCTGATCTTCTTGCCGACCAGCAGTTCGGGCTTCAGCTTGCCGTGGCGGATCATCTCCATCATCGCGGGGTAGCGATAGGCCTGCATGCCGTGGCTGCCGAGGATTTCGAGCTCGAAGGCGATCACCTTGTCCATCGGCACCTGGGGGCGGGCGTGCTCGCCCAGCATCAGGCCGACCTGCACGTGACGTCCACGCCGGCGCAGGTTGGCTATCGAGTTGAAGGACGTCGTGGGGTGACCGAGCGCGTCCATCGACATGTGGGCGCCGCCATTGGTGATCTGCGTGACGGCCTTGACGACGTTCGGCGTCGTGGACGCGTTGATGGTCGCCACGGCGCCGATCTTTTTGGCGAAGTCCAGTTTCTCGTCGGTGAGGTCGATGGCGATGACATTGGCGCCCATCGAGCTGGCAATCATGATCGCCGACAGGCCGACGCCGCCGCAGCCATGCACCGCCACCCACTCGCCCGGCGTCACCCGGCCCTGGTCGACGATGGCGCGAAAAGAGGTGACGAAGCGGCAGCCGAGGCTGGCGGCGGTGGCGAATTCCATTTCGTCGGGAAGGCGCACCAGATTGGTGTCGGCGTGCTCGATAGCGACATATTCGGCGAACGAGCCCCAGCCGGTGAAGCCAGGCTGTGTCTGATGCTCGCAGACCTGGTGATTGCCGGAGTTGCATTCGAAGCAGCGGCCGCAGCCGACGGCGAACGGCACGGTGACGCGCTCGCCCGCCTTCCAGCGGGTGACCTGTTTGCCGGCCGCCACAACCACGCCGGCCAGTTCATGTCCCGGCACGTGCGGTAGGGTGATGCCGTCATCATGGCCCATCCAGCCATGCCAGTCGCTGCGGCACAGCCCGGTCGCCTCGACCTTGATGACGACGCCATCGGCAGCCGGCTTGGGATCGGGAACAGTCTGGATCGTCGGCGCTTCGCCGAATTTTTCGAAGACGACGGCTTTCATCGGTCACTCCACCCTTGAGACGGCATTTGTCACCGGAAAGATAGCCGATTCCTTGTCCGGTCAAGCGGAAATCGATTCCACCAGGATGGCCGCTCCGCCGAACCAAGGAACGACGTTTACCTGTTTTCCTGGTTGCGGAAATCGGCAAGCCTGGTGTCGCCGGGGGCTAGCAGACGACCGTCCTCGGCATGCACTTCAAGGCGCTTTATCGGCCTGCCGCTCTCGGTATCCACCATGAATGTGTAGGGCTCGCCGGGGTCGGAGAAATAGGTCTCGCCCCATTGGCGCAACGCGACCAGCACGTAGAAGAGGCCGCGTCCTTTTTGCGTCAGCACATATTCATGATGCGCGCCGCCGTTGGGCGCTGGGACGGTTTCGAGGATGCCGTGCGTAACCAGATTGCGCAGGCGCGCCGACAGGATGTTCTTGGCAACGCCGAGACTTTTCTGGAACTCACCGAAGCGCCGCAACCCGTCGAACGCGTCGCGCACGATGAGCAGCGACCACCAGTCGCCAATCGCGTCGAGCGGTCGTGCGATCAGGCAGTCCGCACTCTGGTGGCTCGTTCGTTTCACCATGGCAATGGTTGGTCCAGATCGGTCATTTTGGTTGCAACATAAAACTGTTCTGTCTATCCAGCAAGCGGTTTCAATTTGAAACCGTTTGCGGAGAGCGACATGAATATAGAGGTGATGAACGGCGCCGCGACGAAGGCGGAGCGAACCGAGGAGCGCGAGCAGGTGACGCCGGCGTCATCGCCGGGATTGTCCGGGATGACCACGCTGATTTTCGCCATCGCCTGCGGCCTGAGCGTGGCCAATGTCTATTTCGCCCATCCGCTGCTCGACGCCATGGCGCATGATTTTGGCATTGCGCCGGCCTCGATCGGCATCGTGGTGACGGTCACCCAGATCGGCTATGCGCTTGGCCTGTTCTTCATCGTGCCGCTGGGCGATCTGTTCGATCGCCGCAAGCTGATTGCCGGGCAGGCGGTCCTTTCGGGCGTGGCGCTGATAGCCGTTGGGGCCGCGCCGAACGCGGCGATGCTGCTGGCGAGCCTCGCCGTTGTCGGGCTGCTTGCCGTGGTGGTGCAGGTGCTGGTGGCCTACGCGGCCGATCTCGCCGCGCCATCGCAGGGGGGGCGAGCGGTCGGCACCGTCACCAGCGGCGTCATCCTGGGCATCCTGCTTGCCCGCTTCGTCGCCGGCGTCGTCGCCGATTTCGCCGGCTGGCGCTGGGTCTATCTCATCTCGGCCGCACTCACGCTCGTCATGGCGGTGCTTCTCTACTTCGTCCTGCCGCGCCATGAGGCGGAGCGGCCAAGCACATGCTATCCGCGCCTGCTGGCCTCGGTGGTGCTCTTGTTCGTGAAGGAGCCACTGCTGCGTGTGCGCGCGGTTCTCGCCCTGCTGATCTTCGCCAGCTTCAACGTGCTGTGGGCGCCGCTGGTGCTGCCTCTCAGCGCGCCACCGTTCTCGCTGTCGCACACCGCAATCGGACTTTTCGGGCTCGCCGGCGTCGCCGGCGCGCTGGGGGCGCGATGGACCGGTGGCCTGGTGGATCGGGGACGCGGGCAACTGGTCACCGGGCTCAGCCTGCTGCTGATGACAGCGGCTTGGTTGCCGATCGCCTTCATGGGCATGTCGCTGTGGCTACTGGTCGCCGGCATCGTCATGCTGGATCTGGCGATCCAGGCCACACACGTCACCAACCAGAGCCTGATCTTCGCGCGTCGACCGGATGCCCGCAGCCGGCTGGTCGGTGGCTACATGATCTTCTATTCGCTCGGCAGCGCGCTGGGCTCGATCGTCTCGACCATGGCCTATGGCGTGGCCGGCTGGAGCGGTGTCTCGCTGCTCGGCGTTGGCATCGGCTTGCTAGCGCTGCTGTTCTGGGCGCTGTCGCTGCGCGTCGGCCGGTGAATTTACTCGGCGTCGATCTGGTTCTGGGGCGCGGCTTTCTGGAAGGCGGGTAGCGCCATGCAGGCGGCGTTGATGCGCGAAATCGTCGGGTAGGGCGTCATATCGACGCCAAAACGGGCGTTGCTGGTGACCTGGGCGACAAGGCAGATGTCTGCCAGCCCCGGCGTGTCGCCATGACAGAATGTGCCGGTTTCGGGCGAAGCCGTCAGCAATGTCTCGAGTGGGCCAAAACCTTCATTGACCCAATGCCGGAACCAGTTGGCGACATCCTGGTCGCCGGCGCCGAACAGGGTGCGCAGCGAAGTCAGCACGCGCAGATTGTTCACCGGATGGATGT
>NZ_RZSJ01000482.1:0-4901 GCF_003998025.1 Mesorhizobium sp. M8A.F.Ca.ET.021.01.1.1 | reverse complement strand
GGGGCGGCGGGATCAGCCTTTGATAGATCGGCTCCGACATCAGCTTCCGAAACAGCTGCGCCAGCCAATCCAGTTCCACCTTCACCCGTGGCGCCAACTCCCGCCGTGGTTCCTCCGGCTTCGATATCAGGTACTGGCTTTGCATTGCGGTTTCCTTTGTTGCGTCCCATGGTCAAACAAGCCTCCAATCTGTCGCCAGCAGGTCGGTCTGCGAGGCGAGCCACGGCACGAACTTGTCGTCGGCCGTCTTCATGACGATGAACGGCAGGAGGTCGCCCTCGATGCGGTCGCCGATCTTGAAGTTGCCGCCGCTGGCCTGCACCAGCCACATGCCCTTGCCGTTCCAGCCGGCGCGGGCCACACGATCGCCCTGGGCGAGATACGCCAAGGCCGATCCGAAATCAGATGGTCCCATGTCACTCTTCTCCTTTGGCCAGGTCGTTGAAATCGTCGCCGACGTGGCTGGCTTCCACGACGACGCGCTTGCCGTGGCTTTCCAGCCCGGCCAGTGCCTGTTCGAACTGCTTTTGCGCCTGGGGATTGCCGGTGTTGTTGTCGCGCGCGAACAGCACCCAGGAGACGCAAGCGAGATCCACCGGCGCCTTGCCGACGCCGGCGAGCGAGCCGGCCGCCCAGATCCGCGCCGGCACGCCGGCGGCGGCAAAGCTCTGCGCCGTCTCGCGACCCTCGGCGATGATCAGCGGCGCCGGTTCATCCGTCATCCAGAACGGCTTGCCGCTCGGCCCGGTGGCGATCTCGATCACCGAGCCCAGCGCTTCGCCATACATCAGCTTGGCCGGTTCCACCGGTGCCTTGGCCGGCCGGTTCGGGTCGAGGAAGGTGAAATGGCAGCACGTCACGATGCCCATGCGGTTGCGCATCGCCGACAGGATGGCCGGATAGAGCGGCCCGCGCTGGTCCTTGAACTGCCGGCCGGAACTGTCGCGCTTCCAGTTGGCGCCCTTCCACCATTCCACCGCCGGCGCCACGCGCGTCGAATAGGCCGTGAACGTCTCGATGTCTTCCAGCGCGCAGTTGCGGGCGGCGAAATAGGCCAGCGCATGCGTCTCGGCCGTGGTGTTCTCACCGATCTTGTGGACGCCGAACGGGATCTGGCATGGGCCGATATCCTTCTCGCTCTGCCGGGCGTTGAACAGCCGGTCGGCGTTGAGCAGCTTTTCCTCGCGCCGGCGCGCATCGTCGCGCTCGCGCGTCTGCGCCTTCTGTGCCGCCACCTTGCGCATGTTCTCGCGGTCGGCGCGGGTCATCGTGCGCAGCCCGAGGAAGTCGCGGCCCCACACCATGGCGCCACTCGTGTCGGTCGCCAGGATGTAGGCCACCAGGCGCAACGCATCGCCCGAATCGCCGCTGCGCCAATCCTTCCAGGCGCCCACCACGCCGCCGCGCAGCCGCACTTTCAGCGCCGGCACACGGCCCGCGCGATGGTCGCCGGTGACAGGATTGAAACTCACCCACTGGCCGGCCTCGACCTTGCCGTGCGGCAACAGCCTGGCGCACACCTCTTCCATGCGGTCGATCAGCCCGGCCTTGATCACGTCGAGGTCGCCAGTCATTCGCAGGCACCCCACTGGTTGCAAACGGTCGATGCCTCGCGGGAGAACAGCGAGTATTGCCGTCCGCCGCGATCTGTCTTGGCCCATTCGACCATGCGGCGGATGCCAAACTGCTCCAGGGAAAAGCGCTCGATCGCCCGACCGTCGCGGTCGAGTTGCAGCCATTCCGC
This sequence comes from Mesorhizobium sp. M8A.F.Ca.ET.021.01.1.1, assembly GCF_003998025.1. Classification (NCBI taxonomy): domain Bacteria; kingdom Pseudomonadati; phylum Pseudomonadota; class Alphaproteobacteria; order Hyphomicrobiales; family Phyllobacteriaceae; genus Mesorhizobium; species Mesorhizobium sp. M8A.F.Ca.ET.021.01.1.1. The sequence continues at coordinate 3,157 of NZ_RZSJ01000482.1, read as the reverse complement.
CTGCATCACAGGATCGTTGACGAGATTGAAGAATGTCGCGTGGCCCATCTTGCAGGCTTCGCTGATGATCGCTTCCCACGCTTCGAGACGTTCAATCTGTTCCGGGAAATGGCCATCAACCAGGGCGAGTTCGGCCTTCGAGCAGTTGATGCAAGGAAAGCAGCCGACGCGCTTTAACCCCCATCCGTAGAGCGGATTGGCGTCCACGCCATGCCGTCGCGCGATGGCAAAAACTTCGTCGACACTCACGATGCGAAGCAGCGGCCGATAGGCGTAAAGCCGGCCGGGCAGATCGCTATGCTGGCCGCCAATCCTTTGAAATTTCGGCAGATACTTGCGCGCCTCGCTTTCTGCGGCACGCACTCCCTGCCATGAAATGACTGTGGCGCCGTCCGCGAGCAATGGTCGGGTAATGCCTTGATCAATTGGTTTGATCTTCAGCTCTTCTGTGCAGAACTGTGCTTTGCGGCTGGGAAAACGGCCCTTCCAGAGGCACAGGTCAAGAAACGGGTTGCCCGTGGGTTGAAGCACCGAAAGGGCCCGGCGCACCAGGTCAGCGGGCACGCCGTGCGCTTCCCAATTCTTTTCGATGAAAACGCGTTTCCCGCCGATCTGCCGCGAGAAATCGGCCTTGACCCATTCGACCTTTGGGCCGCCGGTGCGCTCGTGCAGCCGGTTCACCGCCTCATAGGTGGCTGGATGCTCGTTTCCCGTGTCGGCCGCCACGGCTCGAAAGGGCCGGCTGCGCTCGACCGCCAGGCAATAGGTCGCAGTGCTATCCTTGCCACCGGAAACCGAAACGACGTGTTCGACCGTCACAACATCGCCCCCAGCTCACGCGCGATATCGCCGATGCTGGCCGGGTGCCGCTCGCGTTCCATTTCGGCGCGCACCTGCGCCAGCGTCAGCACCGGTTCGCGGTACGGCTTCGGCTTCTTCAGCGCCTCGATCGCGCGCATGACGGCGTGGTTTTTCGGCAGGTCCCAGCAGCCGCCGAAATTCAGCCAGTCGTCGGGCCGGCTCTGTGCCACCCGGCTTTTCGGGATCCACATGAACGCCGGGTCGGCGGGCCGTGGGCTGGGCTTGTGCCACACCAGCCAGGCATAGGCGGTTGCGCTCTTGCCGTTCACCACCCAGCGGCCGCGATGCATCGGCACGCGCTCGCTATACTGCGCGATCAGGTTCGGCGGCCGCCGCTTGAACAGTTTGGAATGCCGCCCCTCGCCTTCGAGGAAAGCCGTGCGCACCAGGGCGGCCACGCCGCGCGTTGCCAGTTCCAGCCCGTGCAGCACGAACTCGATGCCGAGATTGAACGGCGGGTTGAAGAAAAACCAGTCGCGCGGCGCCTGCGCATGGTCGGGGTGCAGGAAGTCGGTCACCCCGCCGAAGCCGTAGTCAAAAATATCGGTCGCCGTCACCAGCGGGAAATACTCGCGCAACACCCCAGCCATATGCCCCTGGCCACAGCATGGGTCGGCCGCCGTCAGCGGAAATTTTTCCGTGGCGGCGTCGAGCTGCTCGAAGCGCGGTAGCACATGCGTGCAAAACCCCCGCGTCGACCAAGGCGGCGTCGGGAAGAAATCAAGGCTGTCCGCCGGCTCGACCCGCCGCGCCATGACGGCTGTGCTTGAGGTGCGGGCGTTCATGGGGCACCAGGCCCCAGCTGCTCGATGACGGCCGGCGAACTCCAAATCCGGCAACGGTACATCAGCTGCGAAATGCAGCGCTGGCAGTCCTCGCAGAGCAGCCACACACCGTTGACGCGCCTTTCGGGCACACGAGTCCAGCCCGCGAAGCCGTCAATCTGGATAGAAATATCAGCCCAGCCTTTCGGCAGGTCCGGCTTGTTGCTGTCGCTGGTGTCTTCGCAGCTATCGCAAGTGAAGTGGAAATGCCGAGCCATCACAGCATCCCCAGCGCGGCCATGTAGAGCTGCAGAATGCCTTCCTCTTCCTGCCGCTCGGCCTGGTCCTTGGTGCGCAGGCGGATGATCGTCTTGATGGCCTTGGTGTCGAAGCCGCTGCCGCGCGCCTCGGCGAAAATCTCTTTCTTGTCCTCGCCGATCGCCTTGGCTTCCTCATTCAGCCGCTCGATCCGCTCGATGATGGCGCGCAGCTGGCCGGCGGCGACGGTCTGCGTGGTGTCGGTGATGTCGCCAGTGCTCACGCGAAAACCTCCTCGATGTGGTTCAAAAGCTTGTCGAGCTGCTTGTCGTGGTCGCGCTCGTCTTCCAGCGCCTGCACGGCGGTCGAGACGGCGGCGCGCGTCACGCCGGCGGCGCGACCGACATCGGCTTGCGCGAAGCCCAGCAGGCGCGTGGCCAGCCAGAAGGCGAGCCGCCGCACCTCGGCCGCTTCCAGCCATTGCGGGTCGCTGGTCGCCTTGCGCGCCGGGTCGCTGGCCAGCACCACCTTCGGGTTCCTGTTCAGCTCGCGCGCGGCATAGGCCAGGCACATTTTGTAGGCGCCATGCGTCGTCGCCGGGCCGGGCTCGCCGGCAAAGGCCATCTTGCCCCGGCCGAGCGCCGCATTGAGCTTGGCCAGCGTCTCGGGGCGCATTTCCGTGGTGCCCTTCATGGCGCGAAACCACGCGGTCACCCCGATGCCGGCCTGCTGGCAGAGATCAGCTATTGGGATCTTCTTCACCGCCCGCCTCTTGTTGATCGTCCAGATGTCCAGCGTCTCCGCCATCGAATGCCTCTTGCTGGCGTTGAAGAGCCCCCGCCGCGATCGAGACGCGGAACAACATGGCGACGGAGGCGGAAAGGATGCGGGCGAGGCCGGGCGTGGTCTTGGCCCGCTGGTCGCCCGACAGGATCAGCTCGGCCAGGCGCGCCGCCTCGGCCAGGTTGAATTCGATCTCGGTGTTGACGATGCGGTCGCCGTCGCGCATGGCGCATACGCCGACCGTCGCATTGTCTTCCATCAGGCCGACCACGCGCCGCGCCCCCACCGGAAGCTCCCGGTTCGGCACGTCGACGAACACGGCCATGGCGCGCATCAGCGCTTGCGCCAAACGGCGGCGAACGCCATCGCCGAGGCGCTGGACGAGAGTTGGTAGTGGCTGGCCGTAAGCTTCTGGCGCGCCGTCGGCGCCGGCATGTCGGCGAAGGATTGCGCAAGCACCTGGTCACGCACCAGCTGCGCGGCCATAGCGG
>NZ_RZSJ01000481.1:0-4916 GCF_003998025.1 Mesorhizobium sp. M8A.F.Ca.ET.021.01.1.1 | reverse complement strand
CCGACCTGACCGCCGATTTCCGCCGCCGTTACGCCCTCATTGGAGTCTCCAGCCATGCAGTATGATCTTGCCGTCGTCGGCGGCAGCTTCGCCGGCCTGTCCGCCGCCATCCAGGCGGCGCGGGCGCGGCGCAACGTGCTGGTGATCGACGCCGGCCAGCCACGCAACCGCTTCGCCACGCATTCGCACGGCTTCCTCGGCCAGGACGGGCGAACGCCCGGCGCGATCCTCGACGATGCAAGGCGGCAATTGCTTGCCTATCCGACGGCCAGGCTTGTCACCGCACGTGCGGACAAAGCCATTGCCAACAGCACAAGCGATTTCGAAATCGCCGTCGATGGCGGCGACACATTCGGCGCCGCCCGGCTGGTGCTTGCCACCGGCGTTCGCGACATCCTGCCGGAGGTTCCCGGGCTCGCCGGACAATGGGGTAGGACCGTGCTGCACTGTCCCTATTGCCATGGCTACGAGGTTTCCGGCGGGCCGCTTGGCGTGCTCGCGACCGGTCCGATGTCCATACATCAGGCCCAGCTGATTTCCGACTGGGGTGACGTCACGCTGTTCGGCAACGGCCTGATCGAGCCCGACGCCGAGGAGATGCTTGCCCTGGAGGGCAAGAATGTCAGCTTTGAGCCCGCGCCGGTCAGCGAACTCGGGGAAGACGGCGCCGGCGGATTGGTTGTCCACCTCGACGGCGGCCGAAAGGCGGGCGTCAAGGCGATGTTCACCGCGCCCCGCAACACGATGGCGAGCCCGCTGGCAGAACAGCTCGGTTGCGACTTCAAGGACGGCCTGCTTGGCCCGATGATATCAGTCGATGACAGGCAGCAGACGACGATACCCAGCGTGTATGCCGCCGGAGACGCGGCACGCGCGATGCATAACATCGCCTTCGCCGTGTCGGGTGGCACTTTCGCGGGCGTGTGCGCCCATCAATCCTTGGTGTTCGGCTAAATTCCGGCTTCGCCGCGGGCGATGCTGAGCCGCGCGCCGGCCTGTGCGAGGGCGGCGGCAATGTCATGCGGCGGCGCGCGGTCGGTGGCGAGCTCGGAAAAGCCGTCGAAGCCACAGACCTGAACCAGGCCCTGGCGGCCGAATTTCGTGTGGTCGGTGATGACGAGCGAGCGCTGGCCGCGCGACAGCACCATGCGGGCAAATTCCGCCTCTTCCAGATCATAGTCCATGACGCCCGTCAGCGCATCCACGGCGCCGGTGGAGATAATGGCGTGGCTGACCGAGAAGCGGCTGACGAACTCGATGGCCGACGTCCCGAACGCGGCGCCTGAATCGCTGCGCAACTCGCCGCCGGCCATATAGACCTTGTTGCCGTTGATGGTGGCCAGCGTGCGAGCGATATCGGACGAGTTGGTGACGACCGTGAGGCGCCGGTGGCCGAGCAGTTCGCGTGCCAGGAACGACGTCGTGGTGCCGGTGTCGAGCATGATCGATTCGCCGTCACGGATGGTGGCCGCGACCGCGCGGGCAATGCTGCGCTTGGCGTCGGCATGCTCACGCATGCGCCGTTCGAACGGCGCTTCGCCGATCATCGACGGCAGGCCGATGGCGCCATGCATCTTCAGAACCGAGCCGTCGCTGGTGAGCGGCTTGACGTCACGGCGCACGGTTTCGAGCGACACGCCCAACCGGTCGGCCAGGCTGGCGATGGTGACGGTTCCCTCTTCCTGCAGCAGCCGCAGGATTTCGCCATGCCGTTTCGAGTGGATCATCTATGCGCGCCCCGGAGATTGCCCGATTCTAGGGCATTCCTAACGGTTTTAAAGGAATTGCCCATGCTTTCGGGCAAAATACCCAAAAAAAGTCACATCTTTTTATTGACAGAGGGGCAACCCTGGCGTGAAATCCAAACCTCAAACAGGGGTTCGGAGCTGCAGCGGGAGGGTAATTGGCAGGGCCGCAACTCACTGACCAGGCAGCCTGTAACGTGCCTGGCGCAAGGAATTTTCAGATCCGCGGGGGCGGATGCCGGGTTCAAAAACCTGGCCAAGGGGCTCGTCGGTGCGGTGCGGGATACCAATCCTGGCGTCCCGCACCGACGAGATTGTTTGCACTTCCCCCCGCCGTGGTCGCACTGCCCGTGGCGCCGTGTCGAAGCCCAGCAAACCAGGTCAGCAAACCAGGGATGATTCCGTGATTGCCGAAGACCGCATCCGCGCCCTGCCCTGCTGGACGGGCGCCATCGAGATCGCGCCGCTGCCCGGCGGCTTGAGCAATGCCAATTATGTGGTCACCGACACGGCCGGCAAACATGTGGTGCGCTTCGGCCAGGACTATCCGTTCCACCATGTCTTCCGCGAACGCGAGGTGATGACCGCACGGGCGGCTCACGCCGCCGGCTTCGCGCCGGCGGTCCATTATGCCGAACCAGGAATCCTGGTAACGGCGTTTCTTGGCGCCAAAACCTATCTGGCCGAGGACGTGCGCGCCAATCTCGGCCGCGTCGCGGCGCTGATGCGCGGCTTTCACCGGGAGATGCCCAACCATATCTCCGGCGCCGGCTTCATGTTCTGGGTGTTCCACGTCATCCGCGACTATGCGCGCACGCTTGACGAAGGGGGCAGCCGCAAGCGCGGTGACCTGCCACGCTTCCTAGCGCTGGCCGACGAACTGGAGCGTGCGCAGAAACTGCTGCCGATCGTCTTTGGCCACAATGATCTCTTGCCGGCCAATATTCTCGACGACGGCAGCAGGCTGTGGCTGATCGATTTCGAATATGCCGGCTTCAATACTGCCATGTTCGACCTTGCCGGCGTCGCCTCGAACGCCGGCATGAGCGACGCGGAATCCTTCGCCTTCCTGACCGCCTATTTCATGAAGGAGCCGGACGAGGCGATCCGCCGCTCGCACGCCGCCATGCAATGCGCCTCGCTGCTGCGCGAGGCGATGTGGAGCATGGTGTCGGAGCTCTATCTCGACGCGCCCGGCATCGACTACGTCGCCTACACCGAGGAAAACCTGGTGCGGCTCGACGCGGCGCTGGAAAACTACCGGACAAAATACGGGATCCTGAAATCATGACCTTGCCTAGCCAGGCCGCGGTCGTCGTCATTGGCGGCGGCATCATCGGCTGTTCGACGGCCTATCATCTTGCGCGCGACCACAAGGTCGACGTGGTGCTGCTCGAACAGGGCAAGCTGACCTCGGGCTCGACCTGGCATGCCGCCGGGCTGGTGGGGCAATTGCGCTCTTCGGCCTCGATCACGCGAGTGCTGAAATACTCCGTCGACCTTTACAAGGGACTGGAGGCCGAGACCGGGCTCGCCACCGGCTGGAAGATGACCGGCTGCCTGCGGCTCGCCACCAATGCCGACCGCTGGACCGAGTACAAAAGGCTGGCGACGACAGCGAAGAGCTTCGGCATGGACATGCACTTGCTGTCTCCGGCGGAGGTCAAGGCGATGTGGCCGCTGATGGAGACCGGCGATCTGGTCGGCGCTTCCTGGCTGCCGACCGACGGCCAGGCGAGCCCTTCCGACATCACGCAGTCGCTGGCCAAGGGCGCGCGCATGCATGGCGCCAAGCTCTATGAGGACGTGCGCGTCACCGGCTTCGAGATGAAGGGCGACCGCATCACGGCGGTGAAGACCGACCAGGGCGACATTGCCTGTGACAAGGTGGTGAACTGCGCCGGACAATGGGCACGGCAAGTCGGGGCCATGGCCGGCATCAACGTGCCGCTGCAGCCGGTGAAACACCAGTACATCGTCACCGAGAAGATCGCGGGGCTGGCAACCGACGCGCCGACGCTGCGCGACCCCGATCGGCGCACCTATTTCAAGGAGGAGGTCGGCGGCCTGGTGATGGGCGGCTATGAGCCTAACCCACAGGCATGGACGACAGGGGAGGTGCCCAATGACTGGGAGTTCCGGCTGTTCGACGACGACTACGATCATTTCGAGCAGCACATGATTCAGGCGATCGCGCGGGTGCCGGCGCTGGAAACCGTTGGCGTCAAGCAGATGATCAACGGGCCGGAAAGCTTCACGCCGGACGGCAATTTCATCCTCGGCGTAGCGCCCGAATGCGCCAACATGTTCGTCGGCGCCGGCTTCAACGCCTTCGGCATCGCCTCGGGCGGCGGCGCCGGCTGGGTGCTGGCGCAATGGGTGGTCGACGGCGAGGCGCCGCTCGACCTGTGGGTGGTCGACATCAGGCGCTTTTCCAACCTGCACCGCGACCGGCACTGGGTGTGCGAGCGCACGCTGGAAGCCTATGGCAAGCATTACACGATCGGCTTTCCGCACGAGGAGTATGCCAGCGGCCGGCCGCGCATCGTCTCGCCGCTGTATGAGCGGTTGAAACGGCAGCGCGCCGTGTTCGGCTCGAAGCTCGGCTGGGAGCGGCCAAACTGGTTCGCGCCGGAGAGCGTCGAGCCAAAGGACGTCTATTCGATGGGCCGGCAGAACTGGTTTGCTGCCGTCGGCGACGAGCACCGGCATGTGCGCGAACATGTCGGCATCTTCGACCAGTCGTCCTTCGCCAAGTACGAGCTGAGCGGCCCCGACGCGGCGAAGGCGCTGGACTGGATCTGCGCCAACGACGTCAGCAAGCCGGTCGGCCGGCTGACCTACACGCAACTTCTCAACACGCGCGGCGGCATCGAGGCCGACCTGACCGTGTCGCGGCTTGCCGAGGAGAAATTCTACATCGTCACCGGCACCGGTTTCCGCACTCATGACGCCTCGTGGATCAGCGATCATATTGGCGAGGGCCTCGATGCCAGGCTGACCGACGTCACCGAGGATTTCGGCACGCTGTCGCTGATGGGGCCGCGTGCCCGCGACGTGCTTTCGGCGGTGACCGGGAGCGATGTGTCGAATGCCAGCTTCCCGTTCGGCCATATCAGGGAGATCGTCATCGCCGGTCACACGGTGCGGGCGCTGCGCGTCACCTATGTC
>NZ_RZSJ01000480.1:0-4918 GCF_003998025.1 Mesorhizobium sp. M8A.F.Ca.ET.021.01.1.1 | reverse complement strand
TCACAAGGCCGTCGACAACGCGACGAAGTTCATCCCGATCTGGGTGAAGGTCGCGGTCGCCTTGGCGCTCGGCCTGGGCACGATGGTCGGCTGGAAACGCATCGTCGTCACGGTCGGCGAGAAGATCGGCAAGAGCCACCTGACCTACGGCCAGGGCGCTGCCGCGGAACTCGTCGCCATGGTCACCATCGGCATGGCCGACCGTCTGGGTCTGCCGGTGTCGACGACCCATGTTCTGTCATCCGGCGTCGCCGGCACGATGGCGGCGAACGGCTCGGGCCTGCAGTGGTCGACGGTGCGCAATCTGCTGCTCGCCTGGGTGCTGACCCTGCCGTGCTCGATCGCGCTCGCCTTCGCGCTGTTCATCGTCTTCCGTCAGGTGTTCTGAGCGCCAGACCCTCAAAAGAACGGCGCCACCTGCGGCGCCGTTTCTCTTTGTCGGCCCATCCTGCGAAGACCACTGAGGAGTCAGAGCGTGCGCCTTCCCAAGCGAACGCGCCGCTTCGAACGGTTCAGCTTTCGATGGAATCGTTGGCCGGCTCCAGCCTCACTCCTGCCGCCGCGCAACTTCCGCCCGGCTACGGCGGCGCAGCTGGCGCAGCGACAACACATGCAGCAGGATTGAACTCGGCACCACGAAAGCAGGGGTTAGCACACCCGGATAATCGCCAGCGCCGATGCTCAGCACATCCGGAACGTCAACTGCCACGGGCCGGGCGAGGTGATTATGCCCATGGTGATCGCGACAGCGAAATCGGCAAGGCCAAGGACGTTCCAGAGAGTTGCCGCCCTCCCGCCTCCGGCTGTGCCGTTCGCCACCGCGATCGCCGCCGGCAACGCGAGCAGTCCTGTCAGCATGTCTCCGATGCCTGCTGGCACTGCGAACACGCCGGGCAGCGCACCATGCAGCCACGCCGCGAGAGCCCAACTGCCGAATACGCGGTAGAGCTGAACCGCGCCGAGCCAGCTCGCTGGCATCGCATCGAGCACCTGCCCGATCCGCCCAGAGAACAGCAACAGCGGCGCGCCGATGACCACCGGCAGGAAGATGGCCGATGGCAACGCCGGCAAAGCCGTGGCGTCCTGGTGGAAGACGCCATTGATCGCGGCGCTCCAAGCGACGGCGAACCACAGCGTGTCCGCGATCATGATCGCCAACCAGGTCGCGCGACGTTGACCGGGCGTCAGGCTCGTATGTTCGAGGCCGAGCCACAATCCCAGAGCGACGAGCCCGTGAGCCGCGAGCTGGTGGAACGTGGTCGGAACGCCGCTGTCCGGGATCGCCGGCCAACGATAGATCAAGAGTAGCCACAGCGCCGTGAGCGGCACAAACCACAGCAGGCCGCGCCAGGCGTCACGCGATGGAACGACAGCAGGGGAAACGGCTTCGGCGGTCATCGGCGGTACTCCATTGAGCCCAGCGCATTCTGCTGGCGCCCAGATGTAAGCCCGCTCTCCGCGAGCGGCTATCCGCGATAATGTTGATGGCCTATGAAGCAGAGCTTCACAGTTTACGGGCTTCCAGCCGAGCGACCGCTATGCATTTTCCCGAGATTGCTCAGCTTGTGGCGGGTGCAAGTATCAAGTCGGATCTTCGCGATGCAGGTCGTGGATGGTGACGCCATCGGCATTGGTCGGCAGCATCAGCCATTTCTTGTGACGCAGCGTGCGCTCGGTGTCCTCGAGGCCCATCTCCCAATGCTCGCGCATCGAGGTGCCTGAAAACTCGTAGTCCTTGGCGTGACCCTCGTAGCCCTTGTGCTGGTAGATCAGGTGGACGATGTTGACGACGCCGGCGTTGGAATAGTCGGCGATCAGCTCCTTCTCGCCTTCCTTGAGCTGCTCCGGCGGCACGCGCTTCAGCGCATCGAGCAGCTTCATCTTCAGCGCATGGATGCGCTCGAAATTGTCGGTGTTCTGCCGCGTGCGGCTCGAATACATGATGTCCTTGTGGCGCGACAGCACGTCGGCCATGCCGCGCGGCAGCACGCCGCGAGCGCTGAACAGATCGACCTGGAACACCAGCGAGGAACGGTCCTCTTCCTGGTCGAGCAGATATTGCAGCGGCGTGTTGGAGACGATGCCGCCATCCCAGTAATATTCGCCCTCGATGCGGATCGAGGGGAAGGCCGGTGGCAGCGCGCCGCTGGCCATGATGTGCTCCGGCGCGATCCGCACCTTCTCGGTGTCGAAATAGACGAAGTTACCGGTCCTGACATTGACCGCGCCGACACTCAGCCGCTTCTTGCCGTCGTTCAGCACATCGAAATCGATCAGGCTCTCCAGCGTGTCCTTCAACTCGGCGGTGTCGTAGAAGCTGGTGGCGCCTTCTGCCCCCGACAGCTGGAACCAGGGATTGGGATTGCGCGGCTTGAAGAAACCGGGCTGGCCCATTGTCATCGTCATCAACGACGAGGTTTGGTTGCGGATGTCGCGGTAGATGTCGCCTTCGGGCGTGTAGGACCAGATCTTGCGGCCAGAAATCGTCTGCCAGAACTGTTCCAGCCGCTGCAACCGGCGGCTCGGTTCATTGCCGGCGATGATCGCGGCGTTGATGGCGCCGATCGAGACGCCGGATAGCCAGCTCGGTTCGCAGCCGGCATCGGCCAGCGCCTGATAGACCCCTGCCTGATAGGCGCCGAGCGCACCGCCGCCTTGGAAGACCAGCGCGATACGGTCATACTGCGCCGTGATTTCCTCGATGGTGGCGGCTGCTGCCTTGTTGCGGGTACGCTCAAGCACTGACTTTCTCCAGCTGGGTTGCGCTGGCAGCGGATCGGCTGTGGTCAGCGAGGTAATCATGTACGACTTCGCCCAGGCCGAGCGTGAGGTCCGCCTTGAAGTGAACCGCCGACACGATGTCGAGCACGGGCAGCTTCGCCACGTCGGCCATGACATGGGGCCGCAGATCGAGCGCGGCCGGCGCGGTCCAGGCTTCCTTCAGCGTGATGTCGGTGAGGTAGTAGCGGACCAGTTCGCAGATGCGCGGCGTGCCGTCGACATGCGGGATGATCTTGATCAGGAAATTGGGGGCGGCGAGCGAAGCGAGCACGGAATCGTGGTCGGCTTCCCGATGCTTGTAGCCCATCGTGCCGGTGGCGCACAGAACGCTGCCATAGTGCAGCGTGCCGACGATCACCTCGCCTTCATGGACGATCTTGGGGTTGGCGAGCTTTTTCGGAAACCCCCACAGCTCACGGCCCCCGGCGATCGGCGCGTCGTCGTCGAGATACATGGAATGGACATAGCCGCCGTGCTGGCCCTTATGGCGTACGGGAATGACCTGACCGGTCTCGGTGTAGTCGCCGAAGCCGGTCGAGTCCGGCATGCGGATGAATTCGTATTTGACCAGCGGCTCATCGATCTCCAATGGCGCCGGCACGACGGCCTCGAGCGCCTCGCGTGTCGTGCGGTAGGTGATGATGATGTATTCGCGGTCGAAGAAACGATAAGGGCCGGGCGGGAAGGAGGGATTGGTGAGCGGCATCGCATAGGCGCGCTTCACGACATCGGCGATTTCCATCCAGGTGCCCCCAACGTTCGAAAATGACCCCGCGCGAATGCGCTGGGAAATATGTTGCATGGCAGCATGACAATGCCGTGTCATCGCCAAGACGCCCTTTCACGAAGCCGGCAAAGGCGGTCGCGGGGCTGTAATCGAGCCGACACATGGCCGTGGCATTGTCTTGTTGCGCCGCACAAACTATCTGCCTCAACACCACTCCCTCCCACCTCTTGCGAGATCTCCCCATGGGTTCCCTGTCTTCGAAGAATGCGCTTGTCACCGGCTCGACCAGCGGCATCGGCCTCGCGATCGCCCGCGCCTTTGCCGCCGAGGGTGCCAACGTCACCATCAATGGCCTTGGCGACGCCGCTGCCATCGAGCAGGAGCGAGTCGGCATCGAGAAGGATTTCGGCGTCAGGTGCCGCTATTCCGACGCCAACATGATGGATGGCGCCGCGGTCACCGCCATGATCCACGACGCGGAAGAGGCGTTCGGCAGCCTCGACATCCTGGTCAACAATGCCGGCATCCAGCATGTGGCGCCGATCGAGGAGTTCCCCGACGACAAGTGGGAAGCCATCATCCGCATCAACCTGCTTGCCGCCTTCTACGCCATCAAGGCGGTGGTGCCGGGCATGAAAAGCCGCAAATGGGGCCGCATCATCAACACGGCCTCGGCGCACGCACTGGTCGCCTCGCCGTTCAAGTCGGCCTATGTTTCGGCCAAGCATGGTATATCGGGCCTGACCAAGACGGTGGCTCTGGAAGTCGCCCAGAACGGCATCACCGTGAACGCGATCGCGCCCGGCTATGTCTGGACGCCGCTGGTCGAAAAGCAGATCCCCGACACGATGAAGGCGCGCGGCATGACCGAGGAGCAGGTCAAGCACGACGTGCTGCTGGCCGCGCAACCGACCAAGGAATTCGTCACCGTGGAAGAGCTTGCGGCACTGGCATTGTTCCTGTGTTCGGATGCGGCCAAGCAGATCACCGGCACTACGTTACCGATGGACGGTGGCTGGACGGCGCAGTAGAGCTGGTCGAAACATACCGGCTTCAGGCCGACGCCAGGCGGCGGCAGGAAGGCAGTGCGCGAGCCCATGAAAATCATCCAGCTCTCCGATCCGCATCTGATGGCGCCGGGTGGCCGTCTTCATGGCTCCGATCCGCTCGCCCGGCTGGAGGCTTGCCTGGCCGATATCGGCAGGAACCATGCCGATGCCGATCTGGTGGTGATGTCAGGCGACCTGACCAATGATGGCGAGCGCGCCGCCTATGCGGCGTTGAGGCAGGCGCTGGCGGGGTTCGTGCCGCGTTGCCGGCTGATGCTCGGCAACCACGACGACAGGGCGCTTTTTCTCGAGATGTTCCCGGAAGCGCCGGCCGGGCGCGGGTTCGTCCAGAGCGTCTTCG
>NZ_RZSJ01000047.1:0-18476 GCF_003998025.1 Mesorhizobium sp. M8A.F.Ca.ET.021.01.1.1 | reverse complement strand
GCACCTGGCTGACGCTGCAGGAGCGGCTGTCGGTGCTGAGCCGGGTGATGGATGAGAATCTCGGCGGCATCCGTGTCGTGCGCGCCTTCGCGGCGCAGCGGCATGAGCTGGCAAAATTCGACCGCGCCAAGCAGGATGCGCTGGAACTCGCCAATGAGCGCGTCGACATCCGCGTCTCGAACACCAGCGCCATGAACTTTTCCTTCCTGGCCGCCATGGGCCTGGTTCTCTGGTTCGGCGGCCAGAAGGTGATCGCGGGGCAGATCAGCGTCGGCACACTGGCCCAGTTTCTCACCTTCATGACCATATTGCAGATGCCGGTGCGCCAGCTCGGCCTGATGGTCAACTCCTTCGCGCGCGCCTCGACCTGTGGCACGCGGCTGTTCGAACTGCTCGATGCCGAACTCGACATCAAGGACGCGCCCGACGCCAGGGAGCTCGTCATCACCGACGGCGTAATGCGCTTCGACAATGTCGGTTTCCGCTATGAGGGCGCGGGCGAGCGTCCGACGCTTTCGGGCGTTTCGTTCGAAGCCAGGCCGGGCGAGACCGTCGGTATCGTCGGCCCGCCGGGCAGCGGCAAGTCGACCATCGCGCATCTGATCCCGCGCTTCTACGACGTGACGTCGGGCGCGATCACCATAGACGGACAGGACATCCGCAAGGTCACGCTGCAGTCGCTGCGCAAGGCGGTCGGCGTCGTCCAGCAGGACGCGTTCCTGTTCACCACCTCGATCGAGAACAACATCGCCTATGGCAATCCCTGGGCGCGCGAGACCCGCATCGGCCAGGCCGCCGAGTATGCCCAGCTGCACAACTATATCATCGGCCTTCCAGCCGGCTACACCACGGTCGTCGGCGAACGTGGCGCGTCGCTTTCCGGCGGCCAGCGGCAGCGCCTGACCATAGCGCGCAGCCTGATGTTGCGGCCATCGGTGCTGGTCTTCGACGATTCCACGGCCGCCGTCGACGCCGGCACCGAGCAGCGTATACGAGCGGCGATGAAGCGCTTCGCCCGGGATCGCGTGACGCTGATCATCTCGCATCGGCTGAGTTCGCTGATGCATGCCGACCAGATCCTTTTCGTCGAGGGCGGGCGGATCGTGGAACGCGGCACGCATGAGGAATTGCTGGCGCTCGGCGGACGCTACCGCGCGCTTTACGACCTGCAGCTACGGCCGGACGACGATCGGCTCGAGGGAGCCGCCTGATGTCGACGCAGGACGACGACGAGAAGGAAGACACAAGCGGACGCCCGACCAAGGCGGTCGTCGGCTCGCACCGCGATGAGGAAGAGGTCTTCGGCAAGGCCTACGACCCGCGCATCGTCAGGCGCATCTGGAGCTTCGTCAGACCGTATCAGGGCCGGATTTTCATCTCGGTCGCCGCCGTGCTGGTGTTCACGCTGACACAGCTGGCGATCCCGCTGGTCATCCGCTACGCCATCGATCACGGCATGGCGCCAGGCAGGCTCGACCGCTCGGTGATGATATCCGCGATCGCAGCCTTCACCGTGATCATCCTCATCAACTATGCCGCCAGCCATGTGCAGGAAAGCGTCGTCGGCAAGGTGGCGGAGAACGTGCTGTCCGACCTGCGCCGCGCCATGTTCAGCCACCTGCAGCGTGTCTCGCTGAGCTTCATGGACAAGACCGAGGTCGGCAGGCTGATGTCGCGCCTGCAGGGCGACGTCAATTCGATGCAGGAGTTCCTCGAAACATCCGTCATGTCGGTAGGCGATATCGTGCTTCTTTTCGGCATCGTCACCGTCCTGCTCTGGCTCGATTTCCGGCTTGGCCTGCTGACGCTGTCGACCATGCCGATGCTGTTCATCGTGCGCCTGTTCTGGCTGCCGCGGGCCAAGGTCGCCTTCATGGCCGCGCACGAAACCAACTCGATCGCCAACGGCGCGCTTGCCGAAGGCATCCACGGCGTGCGTACGGTGCAGAGCCTGGAGCGCCAGCATGTCAATTTCGACCTTTACGACGAAAAGGTTCTGGCCAATCTCAACGCCCATCTGCGGTCGGCGAAATATGCACAGGTGATGGTGCCGATCGTCGACACGCTGACCGGCATCGCCATGGCGACCGTCATCGTCGTCGGCGGGTCGATGGTGCTGTCGCACAGCCTCGATATCGGCGTGATGGTGGCGTTCCTGTTCTACATCCAGCGCTTCTTCGATCCGATCCGCTCGCTCACCATGCAGTACAGCGTCATGCAGCGGGCCATGGCTTCGGGCCAGCGCATCTCCGAAGTGCTCGACGTGCCCGTCGACGTCAGCGACAAGGACGGCGCCATCGCGCTGTCGCGCGACATGGATGGTTCGGTCGAGTTCAGGAACGTCACCTTCGGCTACCGTCAAAATCAGCCGGTGTTGAAGAACATCTCCTTCCGCGTCAATCCGGGCGAGACGGTCGCGCTTGTCGGCCCGACCGGATCGGGCAAGTCGAGCTCGATGGCGCTGGTGCACCGCTTCTACGATGTCTGGTCGGGCGAGGTCCTGGTCGGCGGCCATGACGTGCGCGACCTGACGCAGGATTCGTTGGGCGACCAGGTGGCCATGGTGCTGCAGGAGCCGTTCCTGTTCTCCGGCACGGTGCTGGAGAACATCCGCTATCACAAGACCGGCGCCAGCCGCGAAGAAGTGGTGCGCGCAGCAGTTGCCGTCGGCGCGCACGACTTCATCGAAGACCTGCCCGACGGCTACGACACCGAACTCGAGCAGCGCGGCGGCAATCTCTCGCTCGGCCAGCGCCAGCTGATCAGTTTTGCGCGCGCGCTGGTGGCCGATGCCAAAATCCTTGTGCTCGACGAGGCCACCGCCAGCATCGATTCCTACACCGAGATGCTGATCCAGAAGGCGCTGATCAAACTGCTCGAAGGGCGTACCGGGCTGGTCATCGCGCATCGCCTGGCCACCATCCGCGGCGCAGACCGCATCATCGTCCTGCAGAATGGCGAGATCGTCGAAAGCGGCAACCATGAGCAGCTCATGAAGACGAAAGGTCTCTACGCCCGCCTCTACAACATGAACTACGCTTCCTTCGACGACATTTCCGACGAAGAGATGGGAATGGATGCGGCGGCCGGCAAGGCGACGTGAGCCGGTGCTGGCATGGCGCGAACCGGACGGATTGCTCCATATCCTTGCCGAGAAGACCTTATTTGCGAGATCCCCTGATGTGGCCGCTGACTGCACGCCGTCCCGGGACCGTGAAGCCCGATTTCGTGAAGGAACATGTGCAGCGAGGCGCGCGTTCTTTTCCATATGTCTCGAATGAAAAGGAGACATGCTTATGAAAAAGCCAAGTGTATTCCTCTGTTCCATCGTGTTGACGTTGGCGACGAGCGTTGTCCCGTTTGCCACAGGCGCCGATGCCACCGTTGTCAGGCGCCACTATGTCCGCGTCACCACCGCCCATAATGGCAACACGCACGCCGCGAACCGCGGACACAGACACCATTATGGTTGGGTCGGTAGCAGTTGGACCGGCGAGAATTCGACCGACAACAGCAACTGGATGGACAGCTATTACAATGGCTACGGCAGTTACCGTGGGTATGCCGGCGACTTTTGCGGAACCATCGCATGGACGCTCGAGATATGCAGTCCCCACGGCCCGTAATTCCTGACCGCCGGTGAGACCAACGAAGGTTTACGCCATTTCGGGACGTCTTGACGCCTCGCGGATCGCCTTGTGCACGCCGCGCTGCAAATCCATGAAGGCGGGCGTTTCCATCACCTCTTCGCGGCGCGGGCGCTCGATGTCGACGTTGAAGGTCTGCATGATGCGTCCCGGGCCGATCCCCATGACGACGATGCGGTCCGACAGATAGACGGCCTCCTCGACGTCATGCGTGACGAATAGCACGGTGAGCCTGTGCTCTTCCCAGATCTGGGTCAGGAGTTCCTGCATCTGGTGCCGCGTCAAGGCATCGAGCGCGCCGAAGGGTTCGTCCATCAGCAGCATTTTGGGGCGATAGGAGAGCGCGCGCGCGATGGCGACGCGCTGCTTCATGCCGCCCGACAGTTCGGACGGGAAGCGATCGGCGCTTTGCGACAGCTTGACGAGGTCGAGATGCTCGAGCGCGATCTCGCGGCAGGCGGAGCGATCATAGCCGGCGGCCTTGAGGGCAAACTCGATGTTCTGCCGCGCCGTCAGCCAGGGAAGCAGCGTGTAGGACTGGAAGACGACACCACGGTCGAGACCCGGTTGCAGAATCGGCGCGCCGTCGATGCTGAGATCGCCGGCGTCAAAATCCTGCAGTCCGGCGACGATCGACAGCAACGTGCTCTTGCCGCAGCCCGACGTGCCGACGAGGGAGACGAACTCGTTGTCGGCAAGGTCAAGATTGATGTCCCGCAGCACTTCCGTGCGCCGCTCGCCGGCGCCGAAGCTCTTGTCGAGACCCGCAATGCGCAATTTGGGAACAGTCATCGGCGGTTCCTCATTGCGAGTGGCCATCCTGCCGGAACAGCACCTTCTCCAATGCCTTCATGACCTGGTCGGTGATGAGGCCAAGCACGCCCAGGAGCAGGATGTAGCCGATGATGGTGTTGGTCTGGAAATAGCGCTGCGATACGGTGATGCGATAGCCCAGACCGGATGTCGCCGCGACGAGTTCGGCCAGAACCAGCCATGTCCATGCCCAGCCGAGGCTGATG
Organism: Mesorhizobium sp. M8A.F.Ca.ET.021.01.1.1; assembly: GCF_003998025.1. Taxonomy (NCBI): domain Bacteria; kingdom Pseudomonadati; phylum Pseudomonadota; class Alphaproteobacteria; order Hyphomicrobiales; family Phyllobacteriaceae; genus Mesorhizobium; species Mesorhizobium sp. M8A.F.Ca.ET.021.01.1.1. The sequence continues at coordinate 13,810 of NZ_RZSJ01000047.1, read as the reverse complement.
CGCAGCGTGTCCCAGATGCCCGGCAAGGCGCTGGGCACGACGATGCGCGTCAGGATCTTGCGGTCCGGCAGGCCGAGCGTGCGCCCGAGGCCGATGAAGTCGGCGGGGACCCGTTTCACATTGTCCATGATCATCAGCACCTGCTGGAAGAAGGTGCCGATGAAGATGATCAGGAATTTCTGGGTATCGCCGGTGCCGGCCCACAGGATGGAGAGCGGTACGAAAGCGACAACCGGCATATAGCGGATGAAATCCACCAGCGGCTCGATCGCAGCCTCCCAGGAGCGGAAACTGCCGATCAGCACGCCGATCGGGATGGACAGTGCCGAGGCGAGAAGAAAGCCGATGGAAATGCGGTACATGGAGGCCCGGAGGTCCAGCCACAAGGTGCCGTCGGCCGCGAGCTTGGCGATCTGGGTCGCGACGCTGCCCGGCGACGGCAGGAAGATGGGTTTTACCCATTCCAGCCCGGTCGCCGCCCACCAGGCGAGGCCGAGGCCGACAAAGACGGCCACCGCTATCGCCAGGAAACGTGACCGGGCGATCGGCACGCCGATCCCGGAGGATCGGCGACGCGTGGCCTTCTTCGTGACTGGCTTCGCTGCGGAACGGGCCAGATCGGTTTTCGCGGTGGGTTCTCCCGACATCTGCGTTACCACCGCGATCCGGCCTTCGTCATTCCGCCGCCTTGACGAAGGACGGGTCGATCATCTGCTCCGGCGTCACATCGGCCTGAAGCAGCTTGGCGTTCTTCGCCGCCGCTTCGACATCGGCGAATGTCTTGGTGGTAAAATCGCCGGTGAGCGCCGTCTTGTTTTCGGCCAGGGAATAGTAGCGCACGCCGTCAAAGGCGGTGTTGAGGTCCTTGACGTCGGAACCGACCGCCTTGGCGATGATGGCGCGACCGCCTGATGTATCGGCATTGTAGTCCTTGAGCGCGGCGTCCCAGCTCTTGATCATGGCCAGCACCTGGCCGGGCCGCGACTTGATCACTTCGTCGCGCACCACCAGCACGTCGCTGATCAGGCCGGGATCCTCGCCGGCGGTGAACAACAGCTTGACGTCCTTGTTCTGCGCCATGGCGACGGTGAGATAGGGTTCATAGGTGACCGCGACCGGCACCTGACCCGCGATCAGCGCGCCGCCGGCATCGGACGCCGGCATCGGAACGGCCTTCACATCGTCGATCGACATGCCGTTCTTGGCGAGCGCGTATTTGAGTAGGATGTCGCTCGTCGTGCCTTCCTCGAAGGCGACTTGCTTGCCCTTGAGATCGGCGATGGAGGTGACGTCCTTGCCGGCGACGATGGCGTCTGCCGTCATGGAGACATCGAGCAGCAGCACGATCTTCACCGGAAGGCCGGCCGCAACCATGCCCATCGCCGTGTGGGTGGCGATGTTGGCGGCGTCGAGCTGGCCGCTGGCCAGTGCGGCGTTGATATCCTTGTCCTCGGCGAAATTGACGATCTGGACATCCGACAGACCGTTCGTCTTGAACAGGCCCTTGGCGTCGGCAACGTGCCACTGGCCATAGCCAAGCCAGGGCTCGATGCCGATCTTGAACGATCCGGCCTCGGGCGTCGTGGGAATGGCCGCATCGGCGGCATGGGCTGTCGGGGCGGCGGTGAGCCCGACGGCAACGGCCATCACCAACGCGCGAAATTGTCCTGCTAGGTTAAGCGTCATCTTTCGTTCCCCTTGGTGATCAGACCGCTTTTTTACCCAGGCATCCGGTCTGGTGAGACTGCGGGTTCTGCTCTTGCGGCACTGTGCCTCGGCGTCTTGCCCGCCACTTCGTGGTTGAAGTGCTGGCACATTTCAGCGTCAGCGGAAGCGGATGTCAAGGCTAAAATACATACATGCATATACAAGTTGAAGTGACTCAAATTTTGCGTTGATCCGGCGCGTCCCCTGCCTGACTACTCATGCTTTTCAGGATCGATCCGATCGAGAAAACCGGTCATCCGGTCGGTTCCGCCATCGGGCTCGCTGCCGACCATGACCGCGACCGAAAACCCGATGAGAGACGAGACCGGCGTGTGGCTGCGCGCGCCGGCCCGCAGGTTCATCACCAGGGTCGGCGACAGGAACAGCCCAGAGCGCAGCACCGTTCGCCAATCCGCCGGCAGCATGCCGCGCCGCTTGAGTTCCAGCAGCAAGGGCCGCCACAGCTCCATCGCCTTCACCTCCAGAAGGTCGCGGCGGATCGGGCTCAAATCCCAGTCCGTGTCGACATACAGAAAGTCGCCATCCAGCCGCGCCCGCGCTTGAAAAGCCTGGGTCGCCATGGCCGGATCGTAGAGCCAGAAGGGATGGGCGAAGATGTTGTGGAACGTCGCCTTCACCTTGGCCAGCAGCGTCGGGATGTGCGAGCCGGCAAAGGCCGGATCGAAGAAGGACAGTTCCGCCCGTCCCGCCGTCTCCACGTACCAGACATTGGCATTGTGGGCGTCGCCATGCGCGACCACGCCGCCGGCATCGGCAAGCCGGTCCGGCCGCAGGCGCTCCGCGGCGGCGTCGAAGAGCTCGCCGATGCTGCTGATGTAGCGCTGCCCGTTGATGACGAATTTCAGCCGGGAAAACCGATCCCAATCCAGTTCCGCGCCGGGAAAGACAAACGACTTGCCGACGTAGAAATCGGCCAGGCGGCCACCTGGCGACAAACGCGTATCGGCGTCGATCAGCCGCTCATGAAACAACCGGTGGATCGGCTCGGCCGACACCTGCGCGACGGTCACCGGATGCAGCGTTTCGAGATAGACATCGAGCAGCCTGGCGGACAGGTCACGCTCGGCAAGAACCGCCTCGCGGCGCCTGCCGGCATCGTCCTTGGTGTCCAGCGCGAACAGCACATCCGAAAATCGAGGATCCACGCGGCGGCTATAGACAAGGATCTGCTCGCCGGGCTGGGCGGACATATGCACGGGCTGGTCGACCGGCAAGCCGGCGCGCGACAGGATTTCGGCCCGGTAATACTCGCCGGCCATCGCCTCTTCCCGTTCTTCCTGATGGAATTTGAAGAAATACGGTTGGCCGTCACTGTCAAAGAAGCCATTCAGGGAGTTGAGGCTGTATTTGTCGACATTGATGCGGACGTTGCCGGGGTTCATCCCGAACAGGTCCCCCAGCAACGCCGATAGCGCGCGTTGCGCTTCGGCGACATCATGCTGCGCGAGAGCCCGTATCCGGGCCGTGCGGCTCGGTGTCGCCGTCATCCCCAGACTCCGCAAGCCCGTGCGTCCACCAGCCGAAGCACTCTTATCGATACATGTATATACATTTGAACGAAGCCTCGGCTTGCATTGGTTCGTCGAAGTCAGCTTGCCCTGGAAGGCGAGTAGCGGCTGCCTAGCGAGTAGCGGCTGCCGGCATAGGTCAGCTTGCTGATCGTGGCCACGACCGCCCCAGTCCATGTCCGGCGATGCAGGAGAAGGCAGCAACTGCCGACATCGATGCCCAGATGCTGCGCCGTCTCCCTGTCGGCCGGGACGGCGGAGATGATATGCTCGACCTCGGTGACCGGGGTCTTCTGCATCAGGTAGTCATAGGTCGCCGTCCTGGTGAAATCCTGCTTGTCATAGTCGGGGATCAGGCCCGGATTGACGAAGCGCTCTTCCAGTTGCACCGGCAGGTCGTTCTCGAAATTGACGACGACGGAGTGATAGATCGAGGTGCGCTTCGCAAACTCGAACGACAGCGCGAGTTCCTTCGTCGGCACGATGGTTTCGAGGACCAGGACTTCGGAGCGATGCCTGTTGCCGCGCTCGACGATCTCGGCGGCGATGTTGTTGATCTCGATCAGAGTCGATTGCGGCCGGGGTGGCGCGATGAATGTTCCGACGCCTTGCAGCCGGATCAGGAATCCCGCGGCGGTCAGTTCCCGCAAGGCCCGGTGAACCGTCATCCGTGACACACCCAGCGAAACCACCAGCTCGTTCTCGGACGGCAGCTTGCGGTCCTTGCCCCATTTGCCCGTTCCGATGTTGGTCAGGATGTAGTCCTTCACCTTCTCGTAGAGGGGGCTCGCCGTATCGGGCAAATCGATCATTTCAAAAATCCTTTCCGGCAGGTTGCCGCATGCGGATGATTGTTTTCAAGCCATCGCTCTTCCCGGCCAACAGCCGCTCATAGGCGGCTGGAATATCGTCCAGGCCTATCTCGCGGTCGACCAAGGCCAGAAGCGGCTCGCTGAGTTCACCCAGCATGCGGACAGCGTCGGGCAATTCGTCGGCGAAGGCGTGACATCCCAGCAATGCAATCTCGCGCTCGACCAGAAGATTGGGGTCGATGTCGAGGCGGCCATGAAATATCCCGACCATCGCCACCGCGCCACCTGGATCGAGAACGCCGAGCAACTGGTTGAACGCAGCGATGCTGCCCGTCGCCTCGACGGCCGCCAACAGCGGGGCATTGGCGATGGCTGCGGCAATGGCATCGCGGTCGAGATCGACGATCGTGGCGCTCGTTACCCGCGCCACGCGGGCACAACGTGCCTGGTTGCGGTCGGCGACAAGCACGGTTCCGGCGAAGGTTCGGGAGAGCAGCAACGCGGCAAGACCACCGATCGGCCCACAGCCGACGACCAAAACCGAACCGACCGTTTTCGGCAGACGCCGCACCGCGTGCAGCGCGACCGCGAGGGGTTCGACCATGGCGGCGACCCGTTCGTCAAGGCCGGCGTCGATGACATGGAGCAAACGTGCGGGCAACACCGCCTGTTCGGCGAAACCGCCGTCGCAGATTTCGCCGACGAAGCCCAGCGCAGCGCAGAGATGCCGCTTGCCGGCACGGCATTGCGCGCAATCCCCGCACCAGAAACGGGAATCGGCGACCACTCTGTCGCCGACAGCGATTGTGTCGACGCCCTCGCCCAGCGCGATCACCGTACCGGTCAGCTCATGGCCAGCCGTCGAAGGCGAACGGCTTATCCACTGGCCGGTGCGGAAATTGTGCAGGTCCGAACCGCAGATTCCGGCGGCATCGATCCTGAGCTTTGCCCAGCCGGCATCCGGGATACCTGGCGCGGCGACATCCTCGACGCGCAGATCCCCCGGTCCATAAAGTCGCGCCGCCTTCATCGCGATGGTCCCCCTCAGCCGGCGAGATAGCGGTCGCGGATCTCCGAAACCGCGTTTTCATGCGAGCTGAAGCCTTCGTAGCGGGCGAGCCGGCGGGCATGCCGCGCCAGTTCCGGATAGGCGGCCGAGGTCACATAGCCAACCGACGAGCGCTTGACGAAATCCGTTACAGAGAGCGGCCCGTAGGTCCGCGCCCAGCGGCTGGTCGGCAGCACGGCATTCGGCCCGAGAACGAAATTGGCAAGTGTCACCGGCGTGTGCGGACCCATCAGGATTTCCGCCGCCTCGGTGATGTGGCCGAGATGCGCGAACGGCTCCTTCGAGAGGATCTCGAGATGTTCGGGCGCATAGTCGTTGATGAAGCGGTAAGACTCTTCCAGCGACCCGGTCAGCACGATGCCGCCGCGCTCTCCCGTCAGCACCGCGCGCGAGAATTCCACACGCTGTTCGGTCATACGCGACCAGTGTTCGGGAAGTGCCGCGAGCGCTGCTTCGGCAACCTTTCGGCTGTGGGTTACAAGATAGGCGGAGGAATCCGGCCCGTGCTCGGCCTCAATCAGCAGATCGAGCGCGGCGAGGCCTCCATCGACGCTGTCGTCGGCAAAGATGATGGCTTCCGACGGTCCGGCCGGCAGACCCGTGTTGATGATCGAGGACAGAACGCTCTTGGCTGCCACCACCCAGGGGCTGCCCGGGCCGACGATCTTGAGTGCCGGCTTCACCGTTTCGGTGCCGTAGGCGACCGCGGCGACGGCCTGGGCGCCGCCGCATTTGTACACGGTCTCGACGCCGGCAAGGCGAGCGGCGACCAGTGTGGCCGCGTCCACGGAACCATCCGGGGTTGGTGGCGTCACGATGGCAATCTGCGGCACGCCGGCGATGACGGCTGGAACCGACGTCATCATCGTCACCGACGGAAAGGCGCCCTTGCCGCGCGGCACGTAAAGCGCGACGGAGGCGATCGGCGTGTACCTGTCGCCGGCATAGGCGCCCGGGCGGACCTCCTTGAGCCACATGGTTTCCGGCTTCTGCTCTTCATGAAAATGCCGGATGTTGTCGATGCCGAACCTGATGCTCTCGACGACATCCTTCTCGACCTTGTCGAATGCCGCGTCGAATTCCGCTTCCGACACCTTCAGTCCGCCTTCGGCCACATTGGCCTTGTCGAGATCCCTGGCGAAGCGGATCAGGGCGGCGTCACCCTCGTCCCTGACCGCCTGGATGATCGGGCGGACCTTTTCGACGAAGACCGACAGATCGCCCTCGGCGCGTTTCAGCAGCCCGGCCCGCCGAGTGGCATCAAGGGATGACAGATCGTGGAAGCTGATGTCGGACATGGATTTTTCCTTCAGTTCAGAGCGCAATGTGCCGACCGGTCACATCTGCGCTAGACATTCAATTCGAAACATCGGCGATCTACGTCAGACCGAAGCAAGGAACCCGCCGTCCACCGGAATGGACTGGCCGGTTATGTAGGCGGCGGCATCCGAGGCAAGGAACACGGCGATGCCGTGCAGATCGCGCAGATCGCCGAAACGGTGCTGCGGAATCTTGGCGAGCATGGATTGCCGCCATGCCTCATTGCCGTAAAACACCTCCGTCATCGCCGTCCTGAAATAGCCTGGGGCAATGGCGTTGACCCTGATGCCAAGCTGCGCCCACTCCGCCGCGAGAGCCCGTGTCATGCCGAGCAGGCCCGACTTGGAAGAGCCATACGGCACCGCCGTTGGAATGCCGACTTCTGACGTCAGCGAACAGAGGTTGATGATGGCGCCGGGCCGGCCAGCATCCCGCATCTGCAGCGCCGCCGCCTGGGCACAGAAGAACGCCCCCTTGAGATTGGTGTCGACGATCCGGTCCCACAGCGCCTCGTCGACATCGAGCGATGGCCGGACCTCTTCTACCCCGGCATTGTTGACGAGAATGTCGAGGCCGCCAAGCAGACGGGCTGCCTCGGCAGCAGCCGCGCGGCACTGGCCGACGTCGGTCACGTCAAGGGCAATGGCGTGCGCAACCCCGCCGCCCGCGCGAATGCCCGCCGCCGTCTCATCAAGCGAGTCCACGCTACGCGCCGTGACCGCGACGTCGGCGCCGGCGGCGCTCAGCGCCTCGGCGATGCTGCGGCCAATGCCGCGGCTGGCACCGGTGACCAGCGCCTTCCTGCCAGAGAGGTCGAAAAGAGCAGCGTTGCGCATATGATCCTCCTTGGCCGCTCCGGTTGCGTGGCACAGAGACTATCAGATCGACTTACATATACAAGCATATACAAACAGCCTCGAGTGCGATAGTGGTGACGTCGTCCGCCGCACGCGCGACCCCACAGTTGGCTCTTTAATACGAGATGCCACGGGCGGCGATTGTTCGAGGTTTGTCTGGCGACAATAATCGGCCGGCGATGGAGGAGACCAGACATGTCCAACGCTTCAGACATGGTCCGCACCGAAGTCACGCGCCTGTCGCCTTACAATTCCGGGCTGACCATCGCCGAGGTCATGCTGCGATACGCCCCGGCCAGGATCGCCAAACTGGGCTCGAATGAAAACCCGATCGGCCCGAGCCCGACCCTGGCCAAGATGATCCAGGGCGGCTCCGAAATGTTCCGGCTCTATCCGGATCCGGCCGGGCGCGAACTGCGGCAGGCCATCGCCACCAGACATGCGGCGGGCGAGGACCAGGTCATCCTCGGCAACGGCTCGGAAGACCTCCTCTCCGTCATCAGCCGTGCCGTCCTGCGGCCCGGCGACGTCGTCGTCACGCTCTATCCATCGTTCCCGCTGCACGAGGACTATGCGACGCTGATGGGTGCAAGCGTCAACCGTGTAACCGTCAACGGCGATCTTAGCATCAATCTCGACGCGCTGATCGAGGCAGTGCGCGAACGGCCGCGCATGCTGCTGTTCTCCAATCCGATGAACCCGGCCGGCAGTTGGCTCTCCGGCGGCGATCTGTCGAGGCTCCTGGACGCTGTCAGCGACGAGACGCTGATCGTCGTGGATGAAGCCTATGCCGAATATGCCGAGGGAGACGACTATGTTTCGTCCCTGCCCTGTCTGAGCAAACGCGATCAACCCTGGATCGTGCTGCGGACATTTTCCAAGGCGTTCGGACTGGCAGGGCTGCGGATCGGCTTCGGCATTGTCGGCGACCCGCAATTGCGCGCGTTGCTCGACAGGGTGCGCACGCCTTTCAACGCCAATGGCGTCGCGCAGGCGGCGGCGCTTGCGGCGCTCGCCGATGAGGAGCACCTTGCCAAGGTCGTCGCGCTGGCCAGGACGGAGCGGGCACGCGTCGAGCGTTTCCTGGCGGGCAAGGGCCTCGAAGTCGCCCCGTCCCGAGGCAATTTCCTGTTCTTCGACTGCCGGCAAGATGCCTCCACCTTCGTCGAAGGCCTGCTGCGTAACGGCGTCATCGTCAAGCCATGGAAACAGGCAGGCTTCGACACTTATGTGCGCGTCAGCATCGGCTCGCCGTCGGAGAATGACCACTTCATGGCCGCCCTGTCGCAATTGTTGTGATTTCCCGACGCCACGCAGAATTGCCTGGCGTACCCGACACCAAAGTCTGGGTCTGCCACGCGCGCAAGATATCGGGCAATTGAAAGCCAGATATCTCAAGCCAGCCGCCTTGTCGTAAGAGCCTCGTCCATGCCCGCAAGCAGCCCGCCCAGTAGCCTCTATCGCGATACGGCCGGCGGCACAGCCAATTACCCTGCCCTTTCCGGGGCGCACAGGGCAAGGGTCGCCATCGTCGGCGGTGGCTTCACAGGCCTTTCCACCGCCTTGCACCTGGCGGAAGCCGGCGACGACGTCTGCGTGCTCGAGGCCCATCAGCCGGGCTGGGGGGCGTCGGGCAGAAATGGCGGCCAGGTCAATCCCGGTCTCAAATACGATCCCGACACGATCGAGGCGATGTTCGGCCCCGATCTCGGGCAGCGGATGACCGACTTCTCCTACGGTGCGCCGGATTTCACCTTCGGCCTCATCAAGCGCCTGTCGATCGATTGCGAGGCCCGGCAAAACGGTACGATACGCGCGGCCATCCGGCCGAAGCCGGCAGCCGCGGTGCGGGCCACGGCAACGCAATGCAAGCGGCGGGGGATGCCGGTCGGCTTGCTCGACGCAACGGCGATGGCGGCGCGAACCGGCACCGACAGATACATATCCGGCATGTTCGATGCCCGCGGCGGCGACCTTCATCCCTTGAAATACACGCTCGGCCTGGCTGCCGCCGCGCGGAAGGCCGGCGCGCGGATATACGGCGGCAGCGAAGTCCTCTCGCTGAACAGGCAGGCCGGACGCTGGGTCCTCAAGACGGCAGACGGCTCTGTCAGCGCCGAGAAGGTCCTTGTCGCGACCAACGGCTATACCGGCGACCTGTGGCCGGGCCTGGAGCAGTCGCTCGTTCCGGTGTTCAGCGCCATCGCGGCGACCGAACCGCTGTCACCAACGGTCGCGGCCGCAATCCTCCCTCAAAGGCCCGTCGTTTACGAAGCCGGCAATATCACCGTCTATTACCGCGTCGATGCGCAAAACCGGCTTCTCATGGGCGGCCGGGGACCGATGAGACCCATCGGCGATGCTTCCGCCATCCGCTACCTCACCGATTATGCGCTACGGCTCTGGCCGGTGCTTGCCGGAACCGGGTGGACACATGGCTGGAACGGCCGGGTCGCCATCACCAAGGATCATCTCCTGCACGTTCACGAGCCGGAGGACGGCATCCTGATTTGCCTTGGCTACAACGGCCGCGGTGTTGCCATGGCCTCTGCGATGGGCAATGCGCTGGCAAATCGCCTTCGCGGCGACGCGACCACGCCCTTCCCGATGCCGTTATCGGGGCTGAAGCCAATCCGGTTCCATCGCTTCTGGCCGCTTGGCGTCAAGGCGGCGATCCTTTCGGGCCGGGTGAAGGACCGATTCGGCCTCTGACGAGAAGAGCCCGCCCGGCATCTCCTAGCGAACCTTCGGAAACGTGTCGCCGGCCGGCGCGTTGGCCCAACTCTGCAGGGTCTGGCCGCCGTCGATCAGCCAGTCGACGCCGGTGACATGCCTTGCCTCGTCCGAGGCGAGGAAAGCCACCGCCGCGGCGACATCGTCCGGTTGGCCGATGCGGCGCAACGGAATCCGGTCGGCGAAATGCTGGACGCTGCTCTTGAAATCGCCCTCCCCAGAAGCCGGCACGCCGAGCGTCGTCTCGATGACACCCGGACAGATGGCGTTGACCCGGATGCCGTAAGGCGCGGCATCGAGCGCCGCGACCCGCGTCAGTCCGACCACGCCATGTTTCGACGCGACATAGCCGGCGCCGCCTGACAGGACGTCCCAACCGGCCATCGACGATCCCATATTGACGATCGAGCCGCCGGTTCCGGCCTTGATCATGGCCTGGAGCGATGCCTGCAAGACGAGGAAGATACCGCGCAAATTGATGCGGATGACGGCGTCCCAATCCTCCACCGGCAGCTCGTGCACGGGAGCGACGACACCGGAAATCCCGGCATTGTTTAACACCACATCCAGCCCGCCGAAGGCCTCGACGGCCGTTTCGACGGCGCCGCGCACGCTGTTCTCGTCGGTGACGTCGGCCTCGATGGCGATGATTTTTTTGCCAAGCGAGCTGGCCAGTTGCCGCGCCGCCGCGCCGTTGCGGTCGACGATCGCGACCCGCGCGCCTTCGCCGAGAAAACGCCGGACCGCGGCGCTGCCAATGGCGCCGGCACCGCCGGTGACGAGGACTTTCTTCCGGTCGAACCGCTTCATCCCTGGGTCTCCGGCTTTGGATAGGAACGCCATGAGTGCCGCGGCTCGAAGCCGATCGTTTCGCGCGCATGGGCCGTATCGAGCACCGAACCGAAGCCGGCAATCGGCCGCGACAGCGGGACAGCTGGATAGACCCGGCGCACGAGCGGCTCGCTTTCCTCCTCCATGAAGGTGTCGGCGGCGCTGAGCAGGACGCGCAGATGGCCACTGCCTTGCCACTCGAGCGCCCGCAGAAAGCCTTGACCGGCATCGCGCGCGTCGAGATAGCTCCACAGGTCGCGGGCACTGTCGGCGGTGGCGCGGCGCGGACCGACGCCGGCGAAGAAGGACTGCGGGGTCTGGATCCACGGCATGCGGATGCTGACGGCTGAAAACGCGCCGCGGCGCACCGCGGCGTCGACGATCTCCTCACCCAGCCATTTCGACAGGCCGTAGGGATCCTGCGCACCGACCGGATGGTTCATATCGACCGGCAGATAAGGCGGAATGACCGTCTTCTCGAAGAAGGGATAGCCGAAGACGCTGAAGGACGAGGCATAGACGAGGCGCCTGGCGCCGGCCAGGGCAGCGGCCTCGACGACATTGTAGGCGGTCGCGATGTTGGTCTTGAACACCTCGCCGCCGGCCCGCCCGGTTGGGCGCGGGATCGCCGCCATATGCACCACGGCATCGCAATCGCGTACCAGCTGCAGGGTCGATCCCAGATCCGTCAGATCGGCGGTGGCGTGCCGCCATGCCGCGCCGGCGGGCGCCACCGCGTCGATGCCCAGCACATCGTGGCCGGCCGCAACCAGGGCCTCGGCCACATGGCGCCCAAGCAGACCGCTGGCCCCGGTGATGATTGTCTTCATATCACAGCCCTCGGCCGGCAAACTTGGCGATCTGAATATCATTGATGGTCATACAAATCGAGCACATGATTGCCACCTCTTGTCAAGGCCATGTCGCGCCGGACAAATAGCGCATACGCTGGTGCGACCAACGTGCGCAAGGCTGGCGGTCACCGCTTTGCGTCGAACGGGATTGACTTGGCATTCGCCAGGGTTTTTTGTATGAGCATCAACGATCGACCCAAGGAGACCGCCATGGCCGTGGACGTCTTTTCCTCGCACCGGCACGACGACGCGATGCGCCTCGATCGGCACCGTGCGGCGATCGTGGTCATCGATATGGTCAATGAATTCTGCAAGCCCGGCGGGGCCATGGTCCTGCCTGGCTATGAGACGCTGGTCCCACCGCAACTGGCTGTCATCGAGGCTGCGCGCGCCGCCGGCGTCCCGGTGATCTGGGTTCACGACGCGCACCGGCCGGGCATGCGCCGCGAGCGCGAATGGGTGAAGCGCACGCCGCATTGCGTGGAAGGAAGCTGGGGACCTGAAATCATCGAGGACCTGGGTGCCCGCGACGATGAGATCCACGTGATCAAGCGCCGCTACTCGGCCTTCTTTCAGACCGACCTCGACCTGACGCTCAAGGACATGCAGGTCGACCAGCTGGTCATATTCGGCGTGGTCACCAATATCTGCGTGCGCTCGACCGTCCACGACGCTTTTTTCCAGGGCTATGAAGTGGTGGTGCCAAGCGATTGCTGCGCGGCGACGGGACCGCGCGAGCAGGAAAGCTCGCTCTACGATATAGCGACTCATTTCGGCGTGGTCAGCGGTTCGGCTGATGTCGTCGCGGCTCTTCGCGATGGAGCCTCACTGCAACCGGCTGAAGTTGCGGCTTGAGCCCTGGAGTGAGCAACATCCAAGACAGGCAACAGGAGTCCGGTTTGACGACCGAAAAGAAATCCGAGAAAGACGCGACACCGAAGCGGCAGCGCGGCAAGGCGCCGCCGCTGAGCCGCGAGCAGGTGCTGCAGCAATACGCGCAGACCGGATACGCGTTGGACCTCCATCCGGCTCACGTCATCCGCAAGGCGCATCAGCGCGCGACGCTGCGGTTCCAGCAGGTGATGGCGGGCGAAGACCTTTCGCCGACCCAGTTCGCCGCGCTTGCCACGATCCTCAAGCATGGCGAGGTCTCGCAGAACCACCTCGGCCGGCTGACGGCGATGGACCCGTCGACCATCAGCATCGTGATGCGCAAGCTGCTCAAGCACGGACTGATCACGCGCAGCGCCTCCGACACCGACCAGCGCCTGTCGATGATCGCTCTGACCGAGAAGGGGACCGAGTATACGCTCGAACGGCTTGAACGCAGCGTCGAAGTCGGGCGCCGCTTCCTGTCGCCGCTTTCACCCGCCGAGCAGGCGACGTTGCTTCGCTTGCTCACGCGTATCAACGACGACGATCCATCGAATGGCGACAGCGGCAAGTAAGCCCGCGTCGGGACCTTTCCATGCCAGCAGAAGTGAGAACCGATGTCGTCCGACCCCAAGTCGTCTGCCAACACGCTCGTCGTCCGCAATATCGGCCTGATGCTGAGCGGTGACCTCGGCCGACCGATCCTCGAGGCCGACACCCTTGTCATTGCCGACGGGCGCATTTCCGCCATCGGCAAGGCAAGCGAGGTCGACGGCGGCAACGCCGCGACGATCATCGACGCGATGGGCTGCGCCGTGGCGCCGGGGCTCATCGACAACCATGTCCATCCGGTCGCGGGCGATTGGACGCCGCGGCAGAACCAGATCGGCTGGATGGATTCGACCGTGCATGGCGGCGTCACCACGATCATTTCGGCGGGAGAGGTCCACACACCGGGCCGCCCGCGCGACCTGGTCGGGCTGAAGGCGCTGGCGATCGCGGCACAGCGCACCTTCTCCAACTTCCGCCCCAACGGCATGAAGATCCTGGCCGGCGCTCCCATCCTGGAACCCGGCCTGGTCGAGGAGGATTTCCGCAGCCTTGCCGAGGCCGGCGTCACGCTTGTCGGCGAGGTCGGGCTCGGCGGCGTCAAGGACGGTCCGACCGGCCGCCAGATGATCGGCTGGGCGCGCAAATACGGCATGACCTCGATGACCCATACGGG
>NZ_RZSJ01000479.1:0-4920 GCF_003998025.1 Mesorhizobium sp. M8A.F.Ca.ET.021.01.1.1 | reverse complement strand
GTCCTCGCACTATGAAGAGATGCCCGATGTCGAGACGGTCGATGTGCCGGAGCGCGTCGTCGCGCTGGCTGACGATCTCGACATTCCGGAGTTGCATTTCGAGGAAGATGAGCCGGCAGCGGCCGTTTATGATGATCTCGACGCCGAATTCGCCAGCCTTCTGACCGAGATGAATTCGGTCGAGGTCGCGCCTGCTACTGCCGGCAACGCTGCCGACGAATCCTACAATACCGGGTTCAATAAAGGATATGGCGCGGCCAATCCGGGATATGGCGCTGCCAATCCGGGATATGGCGAGGTCAATCCGGGATATGACGGGGTCAATCCGGGATATGAAGAGCCGAGGCAAGCCTATCAGCCGGAAGCGCGGACCTATGCGGCACGGCCGGCGGAAATGCCCGCCCGCGCGTCGGCCTCGGGCTATGCCGATGCTGCCGAAGGCTTCGATCTCGACAATCTGCCCGGCAGCCAGCCGGTCTCTCAGGCGGACGATTTTGCCGTCGATGAACTCGACTACGATCCCGAGCTGGACGAATCGATGTCGGTTCCGGGCCTCGGCGAGCGGGAAGCCGCCAGGCCGTCGGGCCGGCGCGGCCTGTTCATTGCCGCGATTGTCGGTGCCGTTGCGGTCGCGGGCGGCCTTGGCGCCTTTGCGCTGTCTTTGGGCGGCAAGGGCGGCAGCGAAGCTCCGGTGATCGTCAAGGCGGACAATTCGCCGATCAAGGTCAAGCCGGAAAATCCGGGCGGCACGGTGGTGCCGAACCAGGACAACAAGGTCTATGACGCGGTGGTCAAGGGCGCGAAGCCCGCCGAGCCGGTCCAGCAGAAGCTTGTCACCAACACTGAGGAACCAGTGGACGTGCAGGCGAAAGACCCGGCCCGCGCCGTCAATCTTTCTCCCGATCAGAACGCCGCCGCCGGCACGGATGGCGGTGGCGAGGTTTCGACCGCTGGCGCGGCCCCGGCCGACAATGCGGCGCCCGCGCCGAAGTCGGAGGATCGCATCGCGCAGGTCCTGCAGGACGCCGACAAGGGCACCAACAACGACGTCGTTGCCGTTGCGCCGCGCAAGGTCAGGACCATGGTGGTCAAGTCCGACGGCTCACTGGTGGCGCGCGAGGATCCGGCACCGGCGGCACCGCAGGTGGCCGCGGCCGAGCCGACGGATCCGGCGCCACAGCATGTGGCGCCTGCCGGAGCCGACCAGACTGGCGCCGACCAGACTGGCGCCGACCAGACTGGCGCCAACGAGACTGGCACCGACCAGACTGGCACCGTGGCGCCCGCCGCCGCGCAGGCTGACGATGAGCCGGCTCTGAAGCCTGCCGCCAAGCCTGCCAAGGCTGAAGCCAAGGCGCAGTCGGCCAACACGCCAGCCAAGGTTGCGATCGCGCCGCAACGTCCGTCCGACCAGCCGGTCGACGTGGTCGGCGAGGTCAAGCCCGATCAGGTCGCTTCCATCGATCCGGCCTCGACCGCGACTGGCAGCGGTGCGTGGTCGATACAAATCGCTTCGCAGCCGACGGTGGACAGCGCCCAGTCGACCTACCAGGATCTGCAGCGCCGTTATGGCAGCGTGCTTTCCGGCCGCACGGCCAACATCGTCAAGGCCGAGATTGCCGGCAAGGGAACGTTTTACCGCGTCCGCGTTCCGGCTCAGTCGCGCAACGATGCCATCAATCTGTGCACCAGCTACAAGGCCGCGGGCGGCAACTGCTTCGTATCGCGCTAGACGTCGATCCAATCCTTCAAAGCCGGCGCGGCCCTGGGCCGCGCCGGCTTTTTATATGGCGATATCCATATGCCTGACTTTTTCATGTGGAACATGTCCTGCAGCCCGCCGCATGCGGTCAGGGATGATTCCCTTTGACAGCGCGAAGCCCTAGACTCCTGAAATGACCGAATCAAAATCCATGATCCTCGGCTGTGCCGGGAAATCGCTCACCCGCGAAGAAATCAATTTCTATCGCAATGAATGCCCGTGGGCCTTCATCCTGTTTGCCCGCAACATTGGCGAGGCCGAGCAGATCCGCGACCTGGTCGCCGAAATGCGTGACTGTATCGGGCGCCCGGACGCGCTGGTGTTCATCGACCAGGAAGGTGGCAGGGTACAGCGCCTGCGGCCGCCACTGGCGCCGAATTATCCGGCCGGCGGCGCGCTTGGGGCGCTGTGGCGCGACGATCACGACGCCGGCGCACGCGCCGCCTGGCTGATGGCGCGGCTGCATGCCTTCGACCTGCTGCGCTACGGCATATCAGCGGATTGCCTGCCGGTGCTCGACGTGCCGATCGAAGGGGCCAGCGATGTCATCGGCGCGCGCGCCTATGGCAAGGATCCGCGTCCGGTCATCGAACTTGGCCGCGCCGCGGCCGAGGGCCTGATGTCGGGCGGTGTGCTGCCCGTGATGAAGCATATTCCGGGGCACGGCCGGGCCTTTGCCGATACGCATTTCGAACTGCCTGTCGTCGACGCCTCGCTCAGCGATCTGCAGCGGCACGATTTTGCTCCGTTCCGTGAGCTCAACCATCTGCCGATGGCGATGACCGCGCATGTCGTCTACAGCGCGATCGATCCCAAGAACCCGGCGACGACTTCCGGCAAGGTCATCGACGAGATCATTCGACGCGAGATCGGCTTCGATGGACTGCTGATGAGCGACGACACCTCGATGAAGGCACTTTCTGGGGATTTCCCGACAAAGGCGGCCTCGATCCTTGCGGCGGGCTGCGATCTGGTCCTTCACTGCAACGGTGTTTTTGAGGAGATGGCGGGTATCGCATCGCGCACCACGGGGCTTGAAGGCAAGTCGCTGGAGCGTGCCAAGCGGGCGATGACCTATATAAGCAAACGAGACGCGGCCGAAGAAACCGAAAGCCGTGCCGAATTCGCCACCTATTTCGACGCGGTGGCCTAGCAAAGAGGAAGTGACAGGCAGTGGCGGAAGCATTGGAAAGCAAGGCCGCGAAGGCTGCACCGATGGACCGCCTGTGGGCCGAGAACGATGAGTCACGGCTGACGGGCGACCCGTCGCTGGTCGTCGACGTGGCCGGCTTCGAAGGCCCACTCGATCTTCTCTTGCACCTTGCCCGCACCCAGAAGGTCGATCTGGCGCGCATTTCCATCCTGGCGCTGGTCGAGCAATATTTGACCTTTGTCGAGACGGCGCGGGCGCTGCGGCTCGAACTTGCCGCCGACTATCTGGTGATGGCGGCGTGGCTGGCCTTCCTCAAATCGAAGCTCCTGATCCCCAAGCAGCCGGGCGAAGAGGGCGAAAGCGGCGAGGAACTCGCAGCGGTGCTGCAATTCCGGCTGAAGCGGCTCGAAGCCATGCGCGATGCGTCGGCGCGTCTGGTCAACCGCAACCGGCTCGGCCGCGACGTGTTCGCACGCGGCATGCCGGAAATGGTCATCATCGAGAAGCGCAACACCTATTCGGCGTCGCTTTACGATCTCCTGACCGCGTATGCGCAGCAGCGGCAGAAGCAGGCGATCACCAACGTGACGATCGCCAGGCGCGGCGTCTGGTCACTCAAGGACGCTCGCGACATCCTGACCCGGCTGATCGGCTCGCTGCGCGACTGGACGACGCTCGACAGCTTCCTCATCCGATATCTGACCAGCCCGCAAGAGCGGCGCACCGCGATCGCCAGTTCGTTCGCGGCCACACTGGAACTGGTGCGCGAGCGCAAGATGGATATGCGGCAGGACGAGGTGTTCGCACCGATCTATCTGCGCGACCACCGCGCACAGACAATCAAGGCAGTCGAGGTGGCATCATGAGCGAACGCGCCAACGCTTCGGTTATCCCATTCAAGATGGATGATGAGTCGGAAGACGGCGAGATCGACCAGGCCTCGGCCGGGAATCCGGTACAGAACCCGGCCGAGCGGCTGTATCTGGCGGAAGCCGTGCGCATGGCCGAGGCGATCGTGTTCGCCAGCGCCGAACCCGTCAGCGAAAAGCAGCTTGCCGCACGCCTTCCCGATGGCATCAATCTTACCCTCGCCATGACAGAGCTGCAGCAGATCTACGCCCGGCGCGGCGTCAATCTGGTCCGGGTCGGCGACGCCTGGGCGTTCCGCACCGCTGGCGACCTCGCCTTTCTGATGAGCCGCGATACGGTGCAGCAGCGCAAGCTGTCGCGGGCGGCGCTCGAGGTGCTGGCGATCATTGCCTATCATCAGCCGGTGACGCGCGCCGAGATCGAGGACATCAGAGGCGTCGAGACCTCGAAGGGGACGCTGGATACGCTGCTCGAGACGGAATGGGTGCGCATGCGCGGCCGGCGCAAAACGCCCGGCCGTCCCGTCACCTATGGCACCACCGAAACCTTCCTCGATCATTTCGCGCTCGAAGAGATCCGCGATCTTCCGGGTATGGAGGAACTGAAGGGCGCCGGCCTGCTGTCAGGCCGCATGCCGTCGAACTTCTCCATCCCGCAGCCGCCGGCCGATCCCGACGCGCTGACCGAGGACGAGGATCCGCTGACCGACATCGATCTCGAGGAGCTCGGTCTGCTGACGCCGCGCGTCACGGAAGATTGACCACGAGCGCCTATCAAAAGCCGTCTTGCACCTTTAGATGTGCCGTTTGGTAGCGGGCCGCATCGCTGAAAATGCGTGACATCCGACACCCTTTCATAAACTCTGTCGCGGTTGTGTTTGAATCCCAACGCGAAAACGCATAGATCATCGCCAGGGAAAACATTCGAGAGAGATTTGCTATGGGTTCATTTTCGATTTGGCACTGGATGATCGTGTTGGTCATCGTGCTTCTGGTGTTCGGTCGCGGCAAGATTCCCGAGCTGATGGGCGACATGGCCAAGGGCATCAAGAGCTTCAAGAAGGGCATGGCCGACGACGACGTTGCCGACGACAAGCGCACCGTCGAACACCGTGCCGATGAGACCGTTTCGGCCG
>NZ_RZSJ01000478.1:0-4920 GCF_003998025.1 Mesorhizobium sp. M8A.F.Ca.ET.021.01.1.1 | reverse complement strand
GTGCCAGGCCAGTTGGATGGCGGCCAGTCTTCAGCTGGGGATCATACCGGCGCAGGAATTTGCGCAGCGGCAACTCGAACAGGATGTACATCCGCCAAGCGAAAAGAACTGATGTTGCGGTGCCGATCACGATGATGAGGTCGGCAGGAATCGGAAAAACGGTCCACACCATCAAAAGCAGCGTTATCGGCAGAGTGTGGATCAGATAAAGCATATAGGAGGCATCACCGAGAACCGTCCATGCGCTCGGCTGTGCGTCGATCTGCATCGTGCCGAAGACGATCATCGCCGCCGGGAGACCGTAAACCAGCACGCGCTGGAACCCGTTATCGCCGGCGAGAAACTCCATCGTCCCCCCTTGCGGCGCCATCCCGATGAATCCCACAGCGATCATCGCCGCGGCGCCGATCGGCGGGCACCACACCGCCGGTCTCCACTTGGGTGCATAGGCGAGAGCGATGCCAAAGCCGAACTCGATGATCAGCGGGTTGCCAAGAAACTGCAGCACCGGGCCCGCCGAGCGAAACATCATTGCGAGGCCGAAGATACTGAGGAGACCCCATAGCAGCCGCCGGTCGACGAGAACCACGGTTGCGGCGACGTAGAACAGCATTTCGAAGCACAGCGTCCAGGCCGCGGGCAATGCTGGCGCGGTCATTTGATCCGTAGCGGGCCACAGCAGGAGTGTCGCCACCGCGTCCCGCCAGCCGAAGCCGGTTTTGTAGGCGACGATCGCATAGGGGATGCTGATCAGCAGGTAGAGCGGAACGATGCGCCGGAACCGTCTCCAGGCGAAGGATCGCCAGGTCAGGCCAGGTGCCGTCCTGGCAATAATCACCCCGGATATGACAAAAAAGATGTCTACGCCTGCGAAGCCGGCCACCTGCAAATCGTGAGGCAAAAGGCCATTGGATCCGGTGGCCGTAACGGCGGTCTGGGCCGCGTGGACATATACGACCATCAGCGCGGCAACGAAGCGAAGTACCTGCAAGGACCAGATCAAGGGCGCCAAGCCTATGTCCGTTGACCCCTTGGCAGTCGATCGCGCAGGTGCCATCCAATCGACGATCACAACCGGAATCTTCTGGTCGATGGCGGCTGCCCGCGCTGCCGGGGTTAGTTAAGCTGATTCAGGATTCCAGAACTGCTCGCCAACACCATATTTTCATAGATCACGAGGGCTGTCGTGCAGATTGCCGCGACCGAGATCGGCACGCCAAACGGCACAACGCCTTTGCGATCGAGATGCTGGACGTAGATGCGGAAGGCGCCCGCGGGCAGCAGGAATGGATTCTTCATTGCCCCTGCAGTGACGAGGGCGAAAACCAGGAGCAGCACGGAAAAAACGACGAGGTCTTCGCCGCCAGTCAGAAAAGGGACGACCGCCATCAGCTTGACGTCGCCGGCGCCGATCTTGCGCAAGACCCAGAACGGGAACAAGGCTACAAACAGCACGAGGCCGGCAGCCGCGCTCAAGCCCATGTCCAACCAGGATCCGGATCGGAGCACAAGCAGCAACAGCGACCCCACTCCCAGGCAGAGCAGCAGCAGCACATCGCGATTGGCAATCCTCTGGGTCGTGAAGTCGAGCCACGCAATCCTGGCGAGCAGCGGGATGGCGAGGGCCTTCAACAGCAGCGCTTCGACGAGCAGCATGCTAGCGCTCGATGTTCTGCACGCTCGACGACAGCAGCTTCAGATTGTTGGCTACGGTCGGATCGTTTGGTGCCAGCTCATAAGCCTTGAGGAAATTGCCGCGCGCGTCCTGCAGTTTGCCGCGCAGCAGATCGGAATAGCCGACATTGTTGTAGTATTCGGGCGACGGCCCCATCAGCTTGAAGGCGCGGCCATAGGCACGGTCGGCGAGGTCGAAGCGGTGGATCCGGTCGCACGAAGCGGCCAGCCCCATCCAGGCGCCGCCGTCATTGGGGGCCAGTTGCGTCGCCTTGAAGAACAGCGCGCCGGCGTTGCCATAGTTTTCCGCGCGGAACTGGTTCTTGGCTTCGGCCACGGCCTGGTCCGATGCGTAATATTCGACGTCGCTGACCGTCTTCAATCCGTCGAACGCATCGCCAAAGGACGTCACATCGCCTTTCGAGGGTTCATTGGTGCGCACGACACCGCCAGTGGTGTCGGCGCCGTTTGTCTGGCAGCCGGCAAGGGCTGCCATCAAGAGACTGGCAGCGACGACGGTTGCGAGGCGCATTGGCCCTGTCATTTTATCCCCCAGAGTCCGGCGACTCTATTTTAGAATCAAAGCATAGAACCGTTTAGAAGAAAATGCCCTTCATGCGGATGATCACCGGCAACATGATGACCATTAGGACAACCGGGAAGATGCACAATCCCAGCGGGATCATCATTTTGACCGGCAGCGAGTTGGCCTTTTCCTCAGCGGTCAGAATCCTCTGGCTTCGCATCTCGTCGCTATAGACGCGCAGTGCGTCCGTCAGGCTGGTGCCTAGTTCTTCGGATTGCCGGAACAGCACCGCCAGCGCCCTTGCCTCTTCGAGGCCGATGCGGTCCGCGAGTTCGCGCAGCCCCTCCCGCAACGGTTTGCCGGCGCGCAGTTGCAGGTTCATGATCGCAAGCTGAATTCCCAGCCATTTGTGGGTGGCCGCCAACTCCGCACTAACGCGTTCTACGGCCGCCTCAAGGCTCATGCCGGCGTCGGCGCAGGTGATCATCATGTCCATGAAATCCGGGAAACCACGGCGATAGGTTTCCTTTTGAGCATTTTCGAAGCGGTCGAGCAGGATGCTCGGGATCACGATGCACCCCAACCCCAGCAGGGCCGATCCAGCAAGCGCGAAGTAACCTGGCAGATGCGGTGGCAACACGCGCGACAACAATGTGTATGCAGGCAGAAATCCGACGCACACCGCACCGAGGCGCGATAGGGTATAGATCAGCGGAGCGCTCGCTTGATAGAAGCCGGCGCGAAAGAGCTTAGCTTCGAGCGCGCTCGGCTCCTGCCGTTCCTTCTCCATCGTTCGGAAGTATGCGTCGACCGGGCGTTGGGCTGCAATTTTGGCCAACTGTTCCTGACCGGCCTGCGAACGGACGTCGACGGCTCCTTCAGCCTTGAGACTATGGGCAACCAGTTTTCGCGTCTGCAGGGCCGGCAGGAAGACAAGTGCGCCAAACAGGAAAAGAGCCACCGCAGCGGCAAAAACGGCCGCAGAGACCAGAAAACCCAGGTCATTGGTGATGGAAAGCAAGTTGATGGTACGCTCCTCAGAAATCAAAATTGACCATCCGGTACATGATGAAGTCGCCCAGCAGAGCCCATACGCCAAAGCCCAAAAACACCGGCATGATCAACGGATCGTGCCAGACTTTGCCGTAATAGGAGGGGGCAGTTATCTGAAGAATCAGGAACATCACAATTGGGAACAATGAGATGATCCAAGCTGACACCCGCCCCTCGGAAGAAAGCGCCCTTATCTTCATGCGCAATTTCTGCCGCTCCCGCAGGACAGAAGAAAGATTGGCAAGAATTTCGGTGAGATTGCCACCCGTCTTGGACTGAATGGAGAGTGCTATGGAAAGCAGATGAAGGCCCTCGAATCCGACGCGCTGGGACAGTTTCCGCACGGCTTGCTCGATACTGAGACCAAAGGTGATCTCATCGGATACGATGCCGAACTCCGTTCCCAGGGGGTCGGGCATCTCGCGCGCCACAAGGCCGACCGCCACCGAAGCCGGGTGTCCGGCACGCAAGGAGCGCACGATCATGTCCAGCGCGTTCGGCAGTTGCTTCGCAAACTTCTGGATCCGCTTGCTGCGGGCACGACGAAGCAAAACCAAGGGCAACACAAACCCGACGAGCAAAAAAACTACGAACACGGGTATGGCCGACATGTGCAGCAGAAACGACAGCAGCAGCGCCAATACCAGTCCTGCAAACACGAACATGCCGGCGAAAGTGAGCGGGTTTCCGGTGATACCGGACTGGGTATAGAGCCTGTTCAGTCCGATCAGCCCGAAAACAAAGTCACCAGACTCCGTCAAGCCCCGCTCGCGCAGCAGGTTTTGCAGCGTCCGCTCAGCGGGAACCTCGTCGGACAATCTTTTCAAGCGACGATTGATGGCGCCGACCGCAGCGCGGCGTCCCGCAAAAGAGAGATAAAGCGCTTCGCCAGCGAGGATGACCGACGCTGCCGCAAGTGCGTATATGAAATAAAGCAATTCCTGGCCGGTAAGCATCATCAGAGCGCAACCTGCGGGTTGAAGGCGTCCTTGCTGAAATGATGCCCAAGCGTTGCGGCCTCAGCCGCAAATCGTGGCCTCACACCGGTGGCTCGAAAATCGCCGATGATCGCACCGTCGGCGGCGATATCGCGGCGGACGAAATGATAGATTTCCTGAAGCTGCACGACGTTGCCTTCCATGCCGGTGATTTCCGAGATCGAAGTCACGCGCCTGCCGCCGTCCGAGAGTCTTTGTGTTTGCACGATTATGTCGATGGCCGAAGCGATTTGCGCCCGGATGGATTCGTGTGTCATAGGCATGCCGGCCATCCCAACCATCTGCTCAAGCCTTGAAATCCCATCGCGCGGCGTGTTGGCATGGATGGTGGTCATCGAGCCCTCGTGGCCGGTGTTCATGGCCTGGAGCATGTCGAAGGCCTCTTCGCCGCGAACCTCGCCGACGATGATACGGTCGGGACGCATGCGGAGCGCGTTCTTGACCAGTTCGCGCTGGCGAACCTCGCCCTTTCCTTCGACACTGGGCGGGCGTGTCTCCAGCCGGCCGACATGAGGCTGCTGCAGTTGCAGTTCCGCCGCGTCCTCGATGGTGATCAGGCGCTCCCTGGACGGGATGTAGCTCGACAGCGCGTTGAGCAAAGTCGTCTTGCCGCTGCCCGTCCCTCCCGAAACCAGGATCGATTTGCGCGCCTGTACGGCTATCCGCAGC
>NZ_RZSJ01000477.1:0-4929 GCF_003998025.1 Mesorhizobium sp. M8A.F.Ca.ET.021.01.1.1 | reverse complement strand
AATCAGAATTGGCCGACACGGCATCCACCCTATCGGCGGATCCTATTCCTTGGGTGGCTCGGCCGGGACCGGCACCGTGCCAAGTCCATTGATGTTGCGCGCCCTGACGCGCGGCTTGAACGCCCTGCCTGGCTCGGGCGCACGCCGCAGCACCGGATGCACGATCGGCTCCTTGGCCTTGAAGGCATAGGATTTGAGCAGCGCGAAATAGTTCGGGTAGGCATAGCCATTGTTCATCCGCAGCCATTCCTCGCGCCGGTCACGAAACAGCTTCGGCAGCCGGTACCAGGCGATCGTCGGGCTCTTGTGATGGACGAAGTGCAGATTATTGTTGAGGAACAGGAACGACAGCGGCGAGCGCTCGACGATCACCGTGCGGCCTTCCGGATGCTCCGACCACTGATGCTCGGCATAGGTGCGGATCGAGATCAGCGACTGGCCGAGCCACACCGGCACCAGCACATACAGCCAAACCGGCATGCCGAACCCGAACTGCACGACCGGCAGCACCACGGCAAGGCCGATCGCATGCAGCAGCCAGGCCTTGCGGATCGCCTTGTCGCCGGCAATCACATGCTTGGCATCGTCGATGAAGAAGCCGATGCAGGACAGCCACGGGCCGAGCACCAGACGACCAGCCATGGTGTTGTTGACCTTCAGCACGAATTTCATCAGCGGCGGCATTTCTTCGTGCATCCAGAGCGCCTGGTAATAGCTCTCGGGATCGTCCAGCGGATCGGTCAGGCGCTCGTCCGCATGGTGGCGCAGGTGAATGGTCTTGAAGCGGCGGAACGGCCACGCAAGACCGATCGGCAGGAAGACGAAGGCCTCATTGACCAAAGCGTTGCGGGTCGGGTGACCGTGCAGCACCTCATGCATGATCGAGGACTGCAGAGCCAATGTAACGGCCATGACGATAAGGGCCAGGATGGGATAGGATGGCCAGAGGAAGAGGCCGGCGGCGAACCATGTGCCGTAGCAGAAGAAAGTGAGGACCACGGTCGGCCATTCGATGGCCGGTTTGCTGCTTCGACGGATGCTCTTGCCTGGTATGCTTGCCATGCTATCGACCACTGTCCCTCAGTCGCCGGAACCCCAAATGGTTCCTGACAGCATTGTGTCAGGAGAAGTGATTCCACTCAACGCGACAAAGTGCACAAAATGTTGCGATTGCGCATTT
The DNA here is from genome assembly GCF_003998025.1 of Mesorhizobium sp. M8A.F.Ca.ET.021.01.1.1. NCBI lineage: Bacteria > Pseudomonadati > Pseudomonadota > Alphaproteobacteria > Hyphomicrobiales > Phyllobacteriaceae > Mesorhizobium > Mesorhizobium sp. M8A.F.Ca.ET.021.01.1.1. Next base: position 3,749 of record NZ_RZSJ01000477.1, on the reverse strand, counting down.
TTGACTGCATATGTTGTACATTGTAAACAATCTTAGGGATTCATTTACGCCTGGGAGCCCTGCTGCAGGGGCTTCGGCGCAAATTTTTCCTCCGGAAGACGGGAGAAAGGCCATGGACAAGCGCGATCTGTCGACGATCTTTCGGGAGCGTCTGAAGCTCCTCCTGACACGCTCGGATCTCAATCAGTCGGCGTTCGCGTCAGCGGTCGGCATCGATCGGTCGGCGCTGTCGCAGCTGATGTCGGGCGCGTCGACACGCCTGCCGCGAGCCGAAACGCTGCTCAACATAGCCGCCGAATTCAAGGTGTCGCTGGACTGGTTGCTGGGCTTGAGCCAGGACGAAGGGGTGACCGGCGAAATCCGCGAGAGCCTTGAGATCGAGGAAGCGCCCGATGGCTTCGACCGCACGCTGCTCGCCAAATGGTTCGCCGAAGCCGCCGGCACCAAGATCCGTTATGTGCCGGCCGGCATTCCCGATCTGCTGCGCACCCGCGCGCTCGTCGACTACGAGGCCAACATCACCAACAGGAGCCGCCTGGCGCAGGCCAGCGAGACGCAATACCGCATCGAATACAACCGGCGTCCGGAAACCGACATGGAAGTCTGCATGCCGCGCCACACGCTGGAGATCTTCGCCCGCGGCCTCGGGGTGTGGGACCGTTTCCCGGCAGCCGACCGCCAGCAGCAACTTGCCCATATGGCGACGCTGCTCGACGACCTCTATCCGACCTTCCGCCTGTTCCTCTATGACGGCCGCATGCGCTATTCCATCCCGCTCACCATCTTCGGTCCCTATCGCGCCGCCATCTATGTGGGAGACATGTATGTGGTGCTGAACGCCACGCAGCCGGTCCAGGCGCTGACACAGCATTTCGACAATCTGATCCGTGCCGCCGACATCAACCCGCACGAAGCGGCCGCCTTCGCCCGCAACCTGGCCGGCATGTCGTTCGCATCAGGCTCAGCCTGAACACGCTCAGCATCGCAATTTCATTGACTAGACATAAAGACTTCTTTATATCCTTATTCGAATTTCCATGTTCGAATTCCCGGGCATGTTCGAATTACAAGACATGAAAGCCAATCCGATGACGACGAGCAATCCGATCGAAGCCCTGCTGGCTGAAAAGGGCGTGCTGCTGGCCGATGGCGCTACCGGCACCAATCTGTTCGCCATGGGGCTGGAGGCCGGCGAGGCGCCGGAACTGCTGAACGAAACGGCGCCCGACACCATCACCAGCCTGCACCAGAATTTCGTCGACGCCGGCGCCGACATCATCCTGACCAACTCCTTCGGCGGCACCCGCCACCGGCTGAAGCTGCATCATGCGCAGGACCGCGTCCATGCGCTGAACAAACGCGCCGCCGAGATCGCCCGCGCTGTCGCCGACAAGGCCGGCCGCAAAGTGATCGTTGCTGGTTCGGTCGGCCCGACCGGCGAATTGCTGGTGCCGCTTGGCGCCATGACCTATGACGAGGCGGTCGACGCCTTCGCCGAGCAGATCGACGGCCTCAAGGAAGGTGGCGCCGAAGTCGCCTGGATCGAGACCATGTCGGCGCCCGACGAGATCCGCGCCGCCGCCGAAGCCGCCATCCGCGTCGGCCTGCCCTACACCTATACCGGGTCGTTCGATACCGCCGGCCGCACCATGATGGGCCTGCCGCCGAAAGATATCCACGGCGTCGCCGACGGCCTGTCGCAGGCGCCGCTCGGCGTTGGCGCCAATTGCGGCGTCGGCGCCTCCGACATCCTGGCTTCGCTGCTCGATATGACGCAGGCGAAGCCGGAGGCGACCGTCATCGTCAAGGGCAATTGCGGCATCCCCGAATTCCGTGGCACCGAAATCCACTATTCCGGCACGCCCGAATTGATGGCCGACTATGTCCGGCTCGCCGTGGATGGTGGAGCCAAAATCATCGGCGGCTGCTGCGGCACCTCGTTTCAGCATCTGGCCGCGATGCGCAAGGCGCTCGACGCCCATACCAAGGCGGATCGTCCGACGGTCGAAAAGATCGTCGAGCGCATCGGTCCGATGCGCAACAAGGTGGCGACGGCAAACACCGCCGAGACCAGCGAAGCCCGCCGCGAGCGGCGGCGCGGCCGGGCCTGACGCGATTTCTTTTGCGGCTATTCGCTGTTGTCGGCGTAGCTCGACTGCGCCGACCTGAAATCGACGACATTGTCGCCGCGCATTGTCGCCAGCACACCCGATGCGCCCGGATCGGTAATCTGCTCCAGCATGGCGCGGAAGCGGTCATTGGTCAGCGCCGACATGGCGGTGTGACGCGCCTGCGCGACATCATCGCTGATGCGTCTGGATTCGGCTGACGGGGCTGATGAAACCGCCGAAGCATCCCGTGCCGGCGGAGTCGAGTTGGCGATGGTTCTGATCTGCAATTCCGGCTCCCTCAAGCCTTAGACATGACCGGTGTAGCGAGAGGAAATTGCTATCCGGTACCGGAAATGCAGCGCAATTTAACGATCCGGCGCGCTGCCCTAGGATCTGTTGAGATTCAGGTCAGGCCGAGCCGAAAACAGTGACTTTCGAGAACCGGAGCGGAGCGTACTTAAGTACGTGAGCACCGGAAGCGCAGGGAGCGTACTTAAGTACGTGAGCACCGGAAGCGCAGGAAGCCACTGTTTGCAGGCCGGCATCACCTGAATATCAACAGATCCGAAAAAAAGGCCGGCAAGGGAAAGTATCCCTCGCCGGCCTGCCTCACCCGCCCGTGGGCCGGCTATCAGAACGATCCCATCATCTGAAAGAAGCCGGCCTTCATCGCCACTACCGGTTACCGCCCAGCGCCGAGGCAAGGCGCACAAGCGAAAGGAACTCGGACCTGTACCCAAACGGGTCGGCTCCTCGGGCGGCAGTGGCAATCTCCATGATCTTGTCGTAGCCGAGCTTCGCGGTCGCATCCTCGTCGCGCAGCTTCTGGCCGAAGGCCGCCACCGCGACGGAGAAACGCTGGTCGGTGCTCGCCTGGTCGAAGGAAGCCACCTCGTTGGCAGAGGTCACCGGCGTGGTGATCAGCTTCGAGACGTCCTCGTTGGGCAGCTTGTAGCGTATCTTGACGAAGGCATATTCGTCCGCATTGGCAACGCCGCCATTGTTGACCGTGGCCTGACCATAGCGCAGCGGATCGATCTGCTCGCCGCCACTGCCTTTGGGCGTGATCTCATAGATCGCGGTGACCGAATGGCCCGAGCCGATGTCGCCGGCATCGACGCGGTCATTGTTGAAATCCTCGCGGTTGAGCGCCCGGGTCTCGTAGCCGATCAGGCGGTATTCCGAGACCTTGCTCGGGTTGAACTCAACCTGGATCTTCACATCCTTGGCGATCGGGAACAGGGTCGAGGAGGCATCCTCGACCAGCACCTTCTCCGCCTCGGCCAGCGTGTCGATATAGGCGGCGGTGCCGTTGCCGTTCTGTGCGATGGTCTGCATCATCTGGTCGTTCAGATTGTCGTGGCCGAAGCCGAACACCGACAGGAAGACACCCGACTTGCGCTCCTGTTCGATCAGGCGCTTCAGATCATCGTCGTCGCTCTGGCCGACATTGAAGTCGCCATCGGTGGCCAGCATCACCCGGTTGACGCCATCCTTGACGAAGGATTGCTGGGCAAGCTTGTAGGCCTCCTTGATGCCGGCCTCGCCGGCCGTCGAACCGCCGGGCGTCAGATTGTCGATGGCGTTGAGGATCTTGTCCTTTTCGGCCGCCTTGGTCGGCATCAGCACGGTGCCGGC
>NZ_RZSJ01000476.1:0-4943 GCF_003998025.1 Mesorhizobium sp. M8A.F.Ca.ET.021.01.1.1 | reverse complement strand
TATCAGCCACGCCTTTTCATGGCACTGGCTGTTCCTGGTCAATGTCGTGCCCGGCATTCTGGTGGCGACCGTGGCCTGGTCGCTGATCGATTTCGACAAGCCCAATCTCAAGTTGTTCTCGAAGTTCGACTGGTGGGGCCTCGCCGGCATGGCCGCCTTCCTTGGCTGCATGGAGTACGTGCTGGAAGAGGGTCCGAACAACGACTGGCTGCAAGACCAGGCCGTGTTCATCTGCGCCATCATCATGACCATCGGCGCGGTGATCTTCTTCTGGCGTGTCTTCACCGCCGAGGAACCGATCGTCGACCTCAAGGCGTTCAGCAACATCAATTTCGCCTTCGGCTCGCTGTTTTCCTTCGTCATCGGCATCGGCCTCTATGGCCTGACCTATCTCTATCCGGTCTTCCTGGGGCGCATCCGCGGCTACGATTCGATGATGATCGGCGAAGCGCTGTTCGTCAGCGGCCTGGCCATGTTCTTCACCGCGCCCATCTCCGGCATCCTGTCGAGCAAGATGGATTTGCGGCTGATGATGATGATCGGCTTCTTCGGCTTCGCTACCGGCACATGGTGGATGACCCACCTGACCGCCGACTGGGATTTTTATGAGTTGCTCATCCCGCAGATCCTGCGCGGCTGTTCGATGATGCTGTGCATGGTGCCGATCAACAACATCGCGCTCGGCACCTTGCCGCCGGACCGGTTGAAGAATGCATCCGGCCTGTTCAACCTCACCCGCAATCTCGGTGGTGCGGTCGGCCTTGCCCTCATCAACACCGTGCTGATCGACCGCAATGCCTTCCACTACGCAAGGCTCGGCGAGCACGTGCAGTGGGGCAGCGCGGCGGCCCAGCAGAAGCTGCAGAACATGACGCTCAACTTCGAGCAGACATCAGGCCTGGACGCCACCAGTGCGGCGATCTCCAAATTGTCGGGCATGGTCCATCAACAGGCGGCGCTGCTGTCTTTCATGGACGTGTTCTACATGCTCACGGTGCTGTTCGCGACGCTTGGCCTGTTCACCATGCTGATCAGGAAGCCGGCCGCGCCCGGTGGTGGCGGAGGCGGCGGGCACTGAAACAAAAGAACCATACGCGGCAGCGGTTTCAGGAAGCTCCTCCAGTCCACGCCTGAAACGCTGACAGCGCAAAAAACTCCGGGCCGCAAAGCCCGGAGTTTTTTATTGCCCTTGCTAGAGCAATTCCAGGAAAAGTGTGTAGCGGTTTTCCGTCCGGAATTGCGTAAAAACAAATAGTTAGAGCAGTTCAGCGATTCTACCAATCGCTGAACTGCTCTAGCGTCAGGCGGTGGCGGGCTTGAAGGTCAGCGCGACGCCGTTGATGCAGTGGCGCAGGCCGGTCGGCGCCGGGCCATCGTCGAAGACGTGGCCGAGATGGCCGCCGCAGCGGCGGCAATGCACTTCGGTGCGGGTCATGCCCAGCGACCGGTCCTCGGTCTTGCCGATGCCATTCGCGATCTCTTGCCAGAAGCTCGGCCAGCCGGTGCCGGAATCGAATTTCGTCTCCGAGGGATAGACCGGCAGGTCGCAGCCGGCGCAGGCGAAGATGCCCTTGCGGTGTTCGTTGAGCAGCGGGCTGGTGCCTGGATACTCGGTGCCCTCCTTGCGCAGCACGTCGAAGGCGGCCGGCGACAGGATGGCCTTCCATTCGTCGTCGGTCTTGGTGATCTCGAATTTCTCGGCGGCCTGGGCGGCCTGCGGGCTGCCCATGCGAAGCACCGTCGCCGCGGCACCGACAACGCCGATCGCGGCGGCACCGCTCAAAAGAAAGTCGCGACGGTTCATGACCAGTTCCTCCTGTCGTCCGTTTTGCCAAACTATACCCGCCACGCAAAAGTCAAAAGCCGGTGACGGTTGCCCTCAAACGACACTCCGCGCCGTTCACGGCTGACCGTGGAACGGCGCGGAGCAGGCGTGCCGATTGCGGATCACGGGAGCGAGACGACGCGATCGACAGAGAGCTCTTGCCTGCTGTTTCGTCCGCGGCAAGCGCCTTGTTACATTTTCGGTCCCATCACATTTTCGGGAGCAGAACCTTGTCGATGACATGAATGACGCCGTTGGATTGTTCGACATCGGCGATCGTCACATTAGCGACATTGCCGTTCTCGTCGGTGACGGTGACCTTGCCGCCATCGGCCTTGAGCGACAGCTCGCAGCCGCCGACCGTCTTGACCTTATGCGTCCCGCCGTCGGCCTTGGCCATCGCGGCCACATCCGCCCCCATCGCCTTGGCGCCGATGACGTGGCAGGCCAGGATCTTGGTCAGCTTGTCCTTGTTCTCGGGCTTGAGCAGCGTGTCGACCGTGCCGGCCGGCAGTGCCGCGAAGGCTTCGTTGGTCGGCGCGAAGACGGTGAACGGGCCGACTCCCTGCAGCGTCTCGACCAGGCCGGCGGCCTTGACGGCGGCGACCAGCGTCGTGTGATCCTTGGAATTGACGGCGTTGTCGACGATGGTCTTGTTGGCAAACATGGCGGCGCCGCCGACCATCGGGTTTTCAGCATAAGCAGCCGTGGCAAGCGCGGAGACAGCGATCGTACCGGCGAGCAAAAGGGTGGCGAATCTACGCATGATATCTGGACTCCTCGGGTTTCTCTTCCCATTTTTGGGGACGCGAGGAGATACGGAACACAGATGCGTGAGTTTCAGACTATTTCCTGGTTTTAGATTTATTTGCATTGCGGAAAAATTTTCGAGCACGACGGTTTGCCGGCTTACGGGCCTATTAGACATATGTGATGGAAGATAGACTGGGTAATTTCTATCTTGTCACCATCCGGAGGGTCGATCAGATGCCCTTCAGATCGCCCGCGGCAACAACGGGGCCGGTCGGCTGGCCGGTCGGCGAGCCTCCGGCAGGCTCGAGGCTGACGGCCAGCACGGCGCCCTGCGCGAGTTTCTGCTGCGTGGCGGGCGAGACCCCAATGTGCGCCGTCGCACCGGCCGGGATGACGCCCATCGAGACCGGCGCGTTCTTGCCCTCGATCATCCACAGTTCGAAGTCCTTGCCGGAGGCGAGCGCGCCGGAAACATGCGAAAGGCTGACTTCATGCCGTTCGGAATCATAGACGGCGAGATATTTGACGTCGCTGCCGTCGGCGGCCAGCGAGGCGACTAGTCGCGCCTGCGGCTGTTCGGCCGGCCGATTGACATAGGGAACGGCGACATAGAGCGCCAGCGCGGCAACAGCCGCCACGGCGAGACCACGCCAGAAGGCGAGGCTGGACCACAGGCCGGCGCGCGGTTCGGCGGGCGCGGCGGCGGTGGATGAAAACAGCCGGCGGTCGATCGCCGGCTTCACCGAAGCCGGCGGTTCGATCTCCGGATAGCCCGCGCCCAACGGCGAGAGGTGAACTTCCCAACCATCGACGAGCCGCGCGAACTCTGTCTCGCTGTCGATGCGCCTGGATGCGATCTGCCGCTCTTCCGCCGGCAGAACACCAAGAACGTATTCGGCGGCGAACAGGTCGTCGCCTCCACGTTCCGGTCCATTGTCCTCTGCCAGCGTCATCTTTCCAGGCATTCCCTGAGTTTCATCAGGCTGCGGCGCAGCCAGGTACGCATCGTGTTCAACGGCACGCCGTGACGTTCCGCCAGTTCGGCATAGCTTTCGCCCTTGAGATAAGCGCCGCGGACGGCCGCCGCCCGGTCCTTTTCCAGTTCATCGAGACAGTGGTGGATGCGTTCGGTCTCATCGCCCGCCACCGCCATCGCTTCTGGTCCCGGCGCCGGATCGGCCACGTCGAGCGCGGTATCGATATCGACTGCAGGCTTGCGCCGCGCTCGGATGCGATCGATCGCATGGTTGCGCGCGATCGCCACCAGCCAGGAGATCGGGCTCAGATCGGAGACGGCAAAACGATCCGCCTTCGTCCATATCTTGACGAAGACTTCCTGCAACGCCTCTTCCGCGTCTCCCCGGTCGTTCAATACACGAAGGCACACGCCGAAAAGTTTCGCACTGGTCTGCCGGTACAGCAGGTCGAACGCAGCCCGATCCTTCATCGAAGTCCGAACGATCAGCTTGGTGATGTCCTGCGGCGTCATGCGGGTCCAAATTAGGCAATTGCGATGTATTTGCAACGCGGAAATATTCCGCGCGCCTAAAGTTCCGGCGTCCGCACACCTGCCTCGAGGCTGTGTCCCAGTTTGAATTCAAAGATTGGCAATCGCATTTGAGGCGATGACCCCGACATGCTACACTTTAGCGGAAAGCAAGGGAGATTTGGCATGAGATTGGTAGTCGCCAAACCTGAGGATGTCGCGACTGCCTTTGCCGATGCTTGGAATAGACATGACATGGACGACTTCGCGGCGCTGTTCGCCGACGACGCTAATTTTGTCAATGTCGTGGGCATGTGGTGGAAGAACCACACCGAGATCGAAAGGGCGCACCGCGCAACTCATGAAACCATGTTTCGCGACAGCCGATTAGAAGGTGCCGTCTCGTCAGTTGTTGAATTATCTTCCGGCATTGCATCGGTGCATTATACATGGATCCTGACTGGTGCATCCGCTCCGGACGGCTCATCCGCTGGAACGCGAAAAGGCATTCTGCTTCTGGTTGTTGTGAAGGAAGAACCGTCGGGCTGGCGGATAAAGGTTGCCCAGAATACCGACATTGTTCCGGGGGCGGTTGCTCCCCCTCCAACTCCATGAGATAGGCGTCTTACAAAAACTCGCCGCTCAAATTCCAAACTGAGACATTATTGGCCTGGATTGCCAACGGAATCGCTGCTGACTAGCTTGGCGGCAACGGGGGAGCGCGCATGTCGGTCGAACGAATCCTTTGGGAAGAAGACGCGACCGGCCTCGCCGCTCTGGTGCGCAAGGGCGACGTGTCGGCGATCGAATTGACCGAAGCGGCAATCGCCCGCGCCGAGGCCACTCGCCCCGAAATCAATGCCACGGCCGAAACGCTCT
>NZ_RZSJ01000475.1:0-4959 GCF_003998025.1 Mesorhizobium sp. M8A.F.Ca.ET.021.01.1.1 | reverse complement strand
GGCGCAAGTCGAGAGCAGCCTTGCAACTTTGCTGCAGGACATTGCGGTTGCGACCTTCCGTGCCTGCCAGTGCCGGGACTACGCCCGCGTCGACCTCCGGATCGACCGCTCCGGTCAGCCCTTTGTCTTGGAGATCAACTCGATGCCGGGGCTGAGTATGAACTCCGAATTTGTCCTAGCCGCGATTGCCGCTGGACATAGCTACTCGAGCTTGATCAATCGCATCCACGATATCACCCACGCGAGGTACTTCGAAATCGTTGGCTAGATGCCATAATGGGCCGACGCTCCTCGCATAGCGACGAAAGTGACTATTCCTCCCGGTGACGATGTAGGGCGGGTTGGTCGACCCCAGGGCCAGCAACCCATCGCCTCGCAGGAGCGTCACTTGCGGGAAGCCAAGGCGGCGGCTGAGGTCTACACGGGCGCCGGATGCTTTCCCGGCTACTCACCGGGCGCTCGATGGTCAGTGCGACCTCGAGCCCGCCGACTGAACCGGGCGATGAGCCGGGCACCGAGGCCAGTATGATTTTCCCTCGTGATCTAAACATTACTATTGAGGGGGAACTTCGGAGACGGGAATTTTCATCACTAAACCGGATTCGACTACTCACGATAATCTGCGCGGCCTTGCCGTTGTGGGAAAGAGGAACAATGGTGAAGCTCCGTCTGGAGACATTGCAGGCCATTAACGTCGATTTTTTTGACAACCTATGGGCCGAAGAGGATCTTCAAAAGTTGGTGACGCCCCGGTTCGGGGTAGTTCCTAGCTTCGAGAGTTTGCTATCGGATTTGCGCAGAATCGGCGCCAGAGACCTGGGCCAAGTTGCTCCGGACGCCCTAGCGCAAGCAACAGACACTGGCCATGACTGAATGGAGGTCAATCAAAACTATTGCGGCCGCACTCGAGGGCGGCAACCGGTCCGCGGTCGAGATCATCAGCGACTGTATTGCTGCGGCCGAACGGACCAATCCCTCGCTGCGCAGCTTCATTACGGTTGCCGCCGACCATGCACTCGCCCAGGCGGCCAAGGCCGATACACGCCGGAAGGCCGGCCGCGTTCTGGGACCGCTTGATGGAATTCCTTATGCCGCCAAGGATATGTTCGAAACGCGCGGGATCAGGACCACCGGCGGCAGCAGGGTGTTAGAGAACAATGTGCCGGAGAGGTCGGCGGCGGCCATTTGCATGCTTGAGGCAGCGGGGGCGGCCCTGATCGGCAAGACCAATCTCCACGAATTCGCATTTGGCGCGACCGGTGAGAACCGCTGGGCCGGAACAGTCGTCAACCCGCATGATGAGACAAGGCTCGCTGGTGGCTCGAGCAGCGGCTCCGCGGCAGCCGTGGCGGCGGGCATCGTGCCGTTCGCGCTTGGCACCGATACGGGCGGCTCGGTTCGTATCCCGGCCGCGCTCTGCGGCATCGCCGGGTACAAGCCGAGCTATGGCCTGATCAGTCTCGACGGCGTCATCCCCTATTGTTGGTCGCTGGACCATGCGGGCGTACTCGCGACATCTGTTGAGGACCTGGAGCTTGTCGTCAGGCAAATCGCGAAGCTCCCGTCGGCGACGCCACCCGGCGCGGCGCCGAGGGTTGCCTTGGTCAACGGCTGCGAGAACAAATGCGACGCGTCGGTGCACGACGCGTTCCTCGCCACGAAGACACACATCGGACGGCGGGGCGCCACATTCGGCACGATCGCACTCCCCGATCAGTCCGAGGCCCGTGCAGTCTCGCTGACAATCCAGCTCGCCGAAACTCTTGCGTATCACGGCCCTAATCTTGCCAGCGCCCGAGATCGATTCGGTGCCGACATGCGCGGCGGCATTGTGATGGGTCAGTTCCTGTCCGCAGAAAGCTACGTCCAGTGTAAGCGCGTGCTGTCGACCTACAGGCGATCATTTGCGCAGGCCATGCAGACGTTCGAATTCCTGTTGATGCCGACCTGTCCGATCACAGCGCCGGAGGTCGGGACCATCGACGTGGACATAGCCGGGCAGACTATTCCACTTGGCAGTGCCCTGACGATGTTCACTTCCTTCTTCAATCTGGTAGGCGCGCCGGTGATAGTGCTCCCGGTAGCCTCGCCGAGCGGCGGCCTGCCCGTGTCTGTGCAGATTATTGGTGCACCCGGCTCCGATGCGCAGCTCTTTGGGGTCGCCCTCAGGCTCGAGAGCGTATGCAGGGAGGCGAGATTCTGATCGCGTCAACCAGTGACTTCGAGCGTTCGACAAGAACACGGGACTGGTCTAGAAAACTGAGAGGACAGTTCTGGAGTGCACCCCGCGACTGAGACAAATTAATAGCAGACAATTCCTGAATTACAGGAAGAAACGGTTGGAAGAAAAGCCGAGATTTAGCGAACAAGAGGAACACTCCATGCTTTTGCGGATGGACGGGATGCAAATTCCGAGGGATGTCGCCCTCCGATTCCGAAATGATCTCGCCCCCTCGTTCCGAGATTTAACCGCCCCCTGAATCCGAAATGATGCCGCCCCCTTGGAGGCATGCGCTAAGATAGCTTCGGCATGGACTGAAATTTGCGCTTTCGAGGTGGCTCACGCCATCGATGTCGCAAGGCATGGAGATTTTGGCGCAGGGTTGCCAAGGGCGGTTGAGCAAAGATCGCTGCGATCAGCGAGGCGACGATCTGGCGGGTGGCGCGCCACAGCAGCGGGCGCCCGTCGCTCAAGGGGAGAGACACCCAACTCCTGCGAAAGGGTTTCGGTCACAAGCGCGATGAGGAAGTGGGCAAGAATCCAAGGCTTTGCGATCCTTGGCTCTTTGGCGGGAGGCGTGGCCAGTCCGATCAGGCTCTTCAGACGCTTGAAGGCGAGCTCGATGCGCCAGCGCATGCGATAGAGCTTGAGAACTGTGCCGGAGGGAAACTCGTCCTGGTCAAGCGAGATCACAAGGTGTCAATGCCGCTCGAATTTTCCCCAAAAGTGCCGAAGTAAAATTCCCCAGTTTCGCCGCTCAGGCTGTCGCGGAGGGGTGTCCATTTTTCGGTGGCCGGCCGCGCGGCCGCGATGGTGGATTTATTGTCGGCGGCGTGATGGAGGCTTTTGATCGCAAGTGTTCGGGCATGAGCTCGGCGTGCTGGCGGAGCCGATAACTCGATCCGTCGATCTGGACGACGACCGCATGGTGAAGCAGGCGATCGAGAAGTGCGGTTGTGACGACAGGGTCGCCGAAGACCTCGCCCCATTCGGCGAAACCGCGATTTGAGGGAGAATCATTGCGCCCTTCTCGTAGCGGGCGTTGACGAGTTGGAAGAACAGATTGCCGCCACCGTGGACGACGGGCAAGTAGCCGATCTCATCGACAACGAGCAGAGCAGGCCGGCAGAAGAAGCGGATGCGTTCCTGCAGGCGGCCTTCGCGTTCGGCCCTTGCCAGCGCGGCGATGAGTTCGGCGAGCGTGCAGAAATAGACGCTCTTTCCAGCCTTCACAGCCTCGACTGCAAGCGCAATGGCCAGATGGCTCTTGCCTGTGCCGGGCGGGCTGAGGAAGTGGATGACCTCGCAGCGGGCGACGAAGCCGAGTTGGGCCAGCGTGAAGATTCGATCGCGGTCGAGCGAGGGCTGGAAAGAGAAGTCGAAGCTGGCGAGCGTCTTGACCGTGGCCAGCCGGATCACATGCCTTCATCGCACCGCCGTGGACGATCGAGAGGATCAACCGGGAAGCTTCCGCGATCGGTCTCGATGCGGCCTTGCTGTGCCAGAAGATACTGGCGGATCGGCCGCATCCCGAACAAGGCTTCCGCGCCTGTCTTGGCGTCATACGGCTCGTCAAGGGCTTCGGCCGCGAGCGCGTCAACGCCGCCTGCGGCCGGGCGCTGGAGATCAACGCCAGGACTTATGGCTATTGCAGACTGTGGTGCAGGAGGCTTTCGAAGCCGAGAGGACGGAGGCGATCTGGCAGCGAAGAGGTCGGCCGGTGACGATCAGGCTGAGGCGCCTTAGCCCCTCGCCCTGGGGCGAACGCCGTGGGGTTGCGCCGGTCAGGCAACGCGGCGGTAAGCCGATCTCCTCGATGCAGGCTTTGGGAAAGCGCAGCTTCGCTGGGACAAGGCGGTTCCTAATGCGCTTGTCGGCCCGCGGGCGAGCTTACGGTCGAGCATTCGGCCGTGCCAGTCCTTGTGGTCTGATCTCATTGGCGCTGCTCTGTTCGGCCTTCGCGCCAAACAGCTGCCGTTCCGGGCTATCACTCAAAGGAGCTTACAAGTAGGGTCCCGTTACAGAACAAGGCGGCGCCTCCTCGCTTTCGTACCAAAGGCCCTCAGGTTCGCCGCCGAAGCCGGCGAGATCAAAAGGCGTTCATTCACTGACGGGTGGTGCTTAAATGTTCAGGCCGATGCCGTTGTTCAAAGTGGGCCGCAATCCTGGTCCGCTGACCCCAGGCGCTGTGCTGGGCGGATGCGCGCCGAAAGTTCTTCGTGCTTGCCGACGTCGCTACCAATGCCAAGCGCGCAAGGATGCCGCACCGATCTCGCGGATCGCGCTCGAGGCGGTCAACCAATGGACCTGCTGTTGATGTCGAGCGCGACATCAAAGGTCTTGCCGCCGACGAACGCCTGCGAGGACGCCAGCAGGAAAGCCGGCCGTTGGCAGAGACGCTTAGGGGATGCGGAGCGAGCGGGCAAGACTGTCCCGAAGCTCTCCGGTTGCTGAGCCGATCGAGTATGTGCTGAAGGGTGGGAAGGTTTATGACCTTGTTCGCCGACGGCCGGATCAGCCCGACCAACAACGCTGCCGAGCGGGCGTTGCGTCTCTTTGCTACGCGACGATCGCCGACCCATTATGGCTTTCAGCTCAGAGGAATCGAAGTTCGCGATCGCCGTTGCTCAGGACCTCCGCCCCTCCATCGGTCACCAGGATCGTCTCGCTGCAACCGATCGCGAAACGGCCCTCCTCGTCGGTCAGGAACAGCGGCATGTGCAGCGCCATGTTGGGCC
>NZ_RZSJ01000474.1:0-4961 GCF_003998025.1 Mesorhizobium sp. M8A.F.Ca.ET.021.01.1.1 | reverse complement strand
TCTCGAACGCGTTTCCCGCCGCGGCCAGATGGGCGATACCGTCAAGGTCAAGGACGGTTTTGCCCGCAATTTCCTGCTGCCGCAGGGCAAGGCGCTGCGCGCCAACGAAGCCAACAAGAAGAAGTTCGAGGGCCAGCGCGCCCAACTCGAAGCCCGCAACCTTGAACGCAAGTCGGAAGCGGCCCAGGTCGCCGAAAAGCTTGACGGCAAGAGCTTCATCGCGGTGCGTTCGGCCGGCGAGACCGGCCAGCTCTACGGTTCGGTGTCGACCCGCGACATCGCCGACCTGCTGACCGCGGAGGGCTTCACGGTCAACCGCAACCAGATCCAGCTCAACCAGCCGATCAAGACCATCGGCCTCACCAATGTGGCGATCGCGCTGCATCCGGAAGTCGAAGTCACCATCACGCTCAACATCGCCCGCACGGCCGACGAGGCCGAACGCCAGGCCAAGGGCGAGACGCTGACCACCGCCGAAGCCATTTACGGCGACGACATCAACGACAATGCGCGGCCGGAAAACTTCTTCGATCCGAATGCCGAGTTCGAAGGCGGCGAAGACAACGCCTGATCGCACAGGTCCTCGGACCACCGCTCTCCAGCCATTCTGGACCAATGCCCGGGCCTCTCGCCCGGGCATTTTTGTGCCAAAAGGAACTTTTCGAAACCCTATATATTGATGCAGAGTAGGACAGCCTGTCTGACCGTGAGGGGACATTGGACATGAATATTCTGTTGAAGCGCGTTCTCGACCGCCTGGTGCGCACGGGCAATCTGAAGGTAACCGGGCCGAAGGGTTCGACATTCATCTTCGGCGACGGCAGCGGCGAGCCGGTGCATATGCACATCAAGACCCGCCATGCCGAGCGCGCCATCTCCTTCGATCCGATGCTGGCGGTGCCTGAATCCTATATGGACGGCGAGTTGGACATTCTTGAAGGCGGCGTGCTTGGGCTGATGCGCATTGCCTTCCAGAACATGGGCAGCGGCGGCATCGACGCGACCTGGTCGAAAGCCATCGAGGGCCTGCGCCACGCCTTCCGCCGCCTGCAACAGATCAACACCGCCTCGCGCTCGCGCCGCAACGTGCAGCGGCACTACGACCTGTCAGGTGAACTCTACCGGCTCTTCCTCGATGAGGACATGCAGTATTCCTGCGCCTATTTCGAGCAACCGGACATGACGCTGGAAGAGGCGCAGGCAGCCAAGAAGCGCCATATCGCCGCCAAGCTCCGGCTGAAGGCGGGGCAGACGGTGCTCGACATCGGCTCCGGCTGGGGCGGGCTCGGCCTCTATCTCGCCAAGGCTTTCGACGTCGACGTGCAGGGTGTGACGCTGTCGACCGAACAGCATGGCGTCGCCACGGACCGGGCGCATGCGCAAGGGCTGGAAAACCACGTCCATTTCGAACTGAAGGATTATCGCGAGCTCAACGAACGCTTCGACCGCATCGTCTCGGTCGGCATGTTCGAGCATGTCGGCGTCAACCATTACCGAACCTTCTTCGACAAGGCGGCAACATTGCTGAAGCCTGATGGTGTCATGCTTCTGCACACGATCGGCCGCTCCGGCGTGCCGTGGGCGACCAGCGCCTTCATCCGCAAGTATATTTTCCCGGGTGGCTATATTCCGGCGATGTCCGAGGTGCTGCCGGCGATCGAAAAGTCCGGCCTCGTGGTCACCGACGTCGAAATCCTGCGGCTCCACTATGCCGACACGCTGAAGCACTGGGGCCAGCGCTTCGCCGCCAACCGCGACAAGGCCAAGGCGATCTATGACGAACGCTTCTGCCGCATGTGGGAGTTCTATCTGGCCGCCTCGGAGGCTGCCTTCCGTTGGCAGGACCTGGTGATTTTCCAGTTCCAGATCACCAAGAAGAACGACACGTTGCCGATGACGCGCGACTACATGGCCAAATGCGAAAAGGCACTGGAAATGCGCGACATGGGTCGCCGCGAGGCGGCTCCAGTCGAGAAGCCCGTCAAGCCGGCCCGGCGCCGCAAGGTGGCGGAATAGGAACGGCGCTGCAGAACGCATTATTGGCGCTTGCCATTGCAGGCTCCTGCCCCGAAAAAGGCCTCGTGAATCGTCGCGAGGCCTTTTTCATGACCTATCTCCTCTATGCCGCCGCAGCGCTGGCCGAGATCGCCGGCTGTTTTTCGGTATGGGCCTGGTGGCGGCTGGAAAAATCGCCTTTGTGGCTGGCGCCGGGCTTTGTCTCGCTGCTTGTCTTCGCCTGGCTCCTGGCACTGGTCGACACCAATGCAGCAGGGCGAGCCTATGCCGCTTACGGCGGCATCTACATCGTAGCCTCGCTGGCCTGGCTCTGGCTGGTGGAAGGCGTGCGGCCCGACCGCTGGGATCTTGGCGGTGCGGCACTCTGCGTGGCAGGTGCCTCGATCATCCTGCTCGTGCCGCGAGGAGCATAGCGTGGAGTTGCCGGCCCCTCTTCGACAGGCTGTCGATCGCATTTTGGAAAAAGTACCGCTGCCGGACCTGAAGCAGGCGGCAAAGACGCTCTCCAACCGTTACCGCGCCGAACTGCGCGACGGCCGCCTGCACATGGCGCAGGACATGGCGGTCAGGGCCTATCTGGCGACGCGGCTGCCGGCGACCTATGCCGCGGTCCGCGCCAGCCTCGATGCGCTCGCCGAAGCCCGGCCGGATTTCACGCCGAAAACCTTGCTCGATGTCGGCGCCGGCCCTGGTACGGTGCTTTGGGCCACCAGCGACCTCTGGCCTGAACTGGAACTGGCCACGTTGCTGGAGGCGAGTGCCGCGGTGCGCAAAATCGGCGAGACACTTGCCGCCGATGCGATCGCGGCCCGGACCATCTGGCAGGCCGGCGATGTCACGACAGACCTTGCCGACCTCCAGCCCGCGGACCTCGTCACATGCGCCTATGTGCTGGACGAGATCGTGCCGGCATCCCTGGCCAAAATGATCGACCGGCTATGGCACCTCACGACCGACACGGTGCTGATTATCGAGCCGGGCACGCCGGCGGGCTGGCAGCGAATTCTGGCGGTGCGCCAGCAATTGATCGCCGCCGGCGCGCATGTGCTGGCGCCTTGTCCGCACGAAGCGCCCTGCCCGCTCAACCCGCCCGACTGGTGCCATTTTTCCCGCCGCGTCGCCCGCTCGCGCCTGCACCGGCTGGCCAAGGACGCCGATGTGCCATGGGAGGACGAGAAATTCATCTATGTCGCCGCTTCGCGCCAGCCGGCTGTCTCCCGCGCCGCACGGGTGATCGCGCCGCCGAAGTCAGGGTCCGGCAAGGTGTCGCTGAAACTCTGCGAAGCAGACGGCAGCGCCGGCGAAAAGCTCTTCACCAAACGCGACGGCGACGCCTTCAAGGTGGCGCGGCGGCTGGACTGGGGCGATGCGCTGGCACGAGGATGAAACGAACGCGACGGCTCCGCAATCCGGTGCCAATCGCTCCACTTTCCTGTTTTGTTCTCCTTCGAGAAACGCTAAACTCGCAACTCTCGATTCGAGTCAATTGCGATTCTTTCCACGGAAAAATTTTGGCTGTGAATCGCGAGTATCAAAGCCGCTTCGACACGGGCTGTTGCAGATAAGTCAGCACCGACTTGTCCAGTTCTGATATCGAAAGGGCGGGATCGAAATTGGGGACATCATGGCAGAGGCAGCGCGAAAATTCGGCGTGGCGGAGCAACCGCTCTATCGCGAATCGCCCAACAACATCGAGGCCGAGCAGGCGCTGCTTGGCGCCATCCTGGTCAACAACGATGCCTTCTACCGGGTGTCCGATTTCCTGAAGTCCGGTCATTTCCATGAACCCCTGCACCGCAAGATCTTCGACGTCGCGGCCGAATTGATCCGCATGGGCAAGGCGGCGACGCCGATCACGCTGAAGACCTTCCTGCCGGCCGACGAAAAGGTCGGCGACATGACGGTGGCGCAATATGTCGTGCGGCTGGCGGTGGAAGCCGTCACCGTCGTCAACGCCACCGATTACGGCCGCGCCATCTATGACCTGGCGACGCGCCGGGCGCTGATCACGGTCGGCGAGGACATGGTCAACATCGCCTATGACGCACCTGTCGACATGTCGCCTTCCGAACAGATCGAGGACGCCGAGCGCCGCCTGTTCGAACTGGCTGAAACCGGGCGCTATGACGGCGGCTTCGAGAGCTTCACCGACGCGGTCAAGACCGCGGTCGACATGGCCAACGCCGCCTATATGCGCGACGGCGGTCTGTCGGGCCTCGCCACCGGCATGCGCGATCTCGACCGCCGCATGGGCGGCCTGCAGCCCTCCGACCTGATCGTGCTTGCCGGCCGTCCGGGCATGGGCAAGACATCGCTCGCCACCAACATCGCCTTCAACGTCGCCGAGGCCTATGTGCCGGCACAACAGGCCGACGGCTCGTTCAAGGCGGCCAATGGCGGTGTCGTCGGGTTCTTCTCGCTCGAAATGTCGTCCGAACAGCTCGCGACCCGTATCATTTCCGAACAGACGGAAATCTCTTCCTCGAAGATCCGCCGCGGCGAAATCAGCGAAATGGATTTCGAAAAGCTGGTCGCCTGTTCGCAGACCATGCAGAAGATCCCGCTGTTCATCGACCAGACCGGTGGTATTTCCATTGCTCAGTTGTCTGCCCGCGCGCGCCGCCTGAAGCGCCAGCGTGGCCTCGACCTGATCGTCATCGACTATATCCAGCTGATGCAGGGCTCATCCGCCAAATCCTCGCAGAACCGCGTGCAGGAAATCACCGAGATCACCACGGGCCTGAAAGCGCTGGCCAAGGAACTGACCGTGCCGATCATCGCGCTGTCGCAGCTCTCGCGTCAGGTCGAAAGCCGCGACGACAAGCGCCCGCAGCTCTCCGACCTGCGCGAATCCGGTTCGATCGAGCAGGACGCCGACGTCGTCATCTTCGTCTACCGCGAAGAATATTACCTCAAGAACCGCGAGCCGAAGCTCGGCACCGAGG
>NZ_RZSJ01000473.1:0-4974 GCF_003998025.1 Mesorhizobium sp. M8A.F.Ca.ET.021.01.1.1 | reverse complement strand
CCGTTGAAGGAGCGCGGGCGCCCGCGCTGACGTTTTTCGCTGGTTTCCATGGTCGGCATTTTCGGCTGTTTCTCCAAAGATGCAATGAAAAAGTTTTTCATGAAATTCTCGGTGCAAATCCTGGAAAAGGGAAAAGGAAACAAAATCAGTTGGTAGAAGCTGTTTTCTAGAAATGAAAAAATATTCTGGAAAAATTGAAAAATTACCCGCCCGGTGACATCCTTAGCCATCCAACAATCATCTCGTGGAGGCTGGAAATGGCCAGGATGCGCGCTGTCGATGCCGCTGTTCTCGTTCTCGAAAAGGAAGGCATTTCCTGCGCCTTCGGCGTGCCGGGCGCGGCGATCAATCCGCTGTATTCCGCGATGAAGGCGAGGGGGACCATCCGCCATGTCCTTGCCCGTCACGTCGAGGGCGCCTCGCATATGGCCGAAGGCTATACCCGCGCCAAGGCGGGCAATATCGGTCTTTGTATCGGCACTTCGGGGCCGGCCGGCACCGACATGATCACCGGGCTCTATTCGGCCGCGGCCGATTCCATTCCGATCCTGTGCATCACCGGACAGGCGCCGCGCGCGCGCCTCAACAAGGAGGATTTCCAGGCCGTCGACATCGCCGCCATCGCTGCGCCCGTCGCCAAATGGGCGGTGACGGTGATGGAGCCCTATCTGGTGCCGATGGCGCTGCAGAAGGCGTTCCACTTGATGCGCTCGTCGCGCCCAGGTCCGGTGCTGATCGACCTGCCGGTCGACGTCCAGCTGGCCGAGATCGAGTTCGACATCGATGCCTATGAGCCGCTGGCGCCGTTCAAGCCGGCGATGACCCGCGCCCAGGCTGAAAAGGCGCTGGCGATGCTCAATGGGGCTGAGAAGCCGCTGATCGTCGCCGGCGGCGGCATCATCAATGCCGACGCGTCCGACCTGTTGATCGAATTTGCCGAGATTGCGGGCGTTCCGGTCATCCCGACGCTGATGGGCTGGGGCGCCATCCCCGACGACCACCGGCTGATGGCCGGGATGTGTGGACTGCAGACCTCGCACCGTTACGGTAATGCGACGATGCTGGAAGCCGACTTCGTCTTCGGCATCGGCAACCGCTGGGCCAACCGCCACACCGGCTCGGTGGACGTCTATACCAGGGGAAAAAAATTCATCCATGTCGACATCGAGCCAACGCAGATCGGCCGTGTCTTCGCGCCCGATCTCGGCGTTGTCTCGGATGCGGGTGCGGCGCTGAAGATCCTGCTCGACGTCGCCACCGAGTGGAAGACGGCGGGCAAGCTGCGCGACTGGTCGGGCTGGGCCAAGGAATGCCAGGACCGCAAGAAGACCATGAAACGCAAGACCCATTTCGACCAGGTGCCGCTGAAGCCGCAGCGTGTCTACGAGGAGATGAACAAGGCGTTTGGCCGCGACGTCACCTATGTCACCACGATCGGCCTGTCACAGATTGCCGGCGCGCAGTTCCTGCATGTCTACAAGCCGCGTAACTGGATCAATTGCGGCCAGGCCGGCCCGCTCGGCTGGACCCTGCCGGCAGCACTCGGCGTGCGCGCCGCCGATCCCGACCGCACCATCGTGGCGCTGTCGGGCGACTATGATTTCCAGTTCATGATCGAGGAACTGGCCGTCGGCGCGCAGCACAAGCTGCCCTACATCCATGTCGTCGTGAACAACGCCTATCTTGGCCTGATCCGCCAGGCGCAGCGCGGCTTCTCGATGGACTATGAGGTGAGCCTGGCCTTCGAGAACATCAACCGGACTGACGATCCGGAGGCCGGCTACGGCGTCGACCATGTCGCCGTCGCCGAGGCGATGGGCTGCAAGGCGGTCAGGGTGCGCAAGCCGGAGGAATTCGCCGGCGCCTTCAAGCAAGCGGAGCGGTTGATGAAGGAACACCAGGTTCCAGTCGTGCTCGAATTCATTCTCGAACGCGTCACCAACATCTCGATGGGCACCGAGATCGACAAGATCACCGAATTCGAGGACCTTGCCGAACGTCAGGAAGACGCGCCGACCGCGATCGTGATGCTCGACTGATTTTGTTTGAGCATCGGATTGCCCCAAAACTGGTTTCCACTTTTGGGTCCGATACTCCAGGGAGAAAAAGAATGCCGCGTTTTTCAGCCAATCTGTCGATGCTCTTTGGCGAGGACGATTTCCTCGACCGCTTCGATGCCGCCGCCCGCGCCGGCTTCAAGGGTGTCGAATATATCGGCCCTTATGATCATGCGCCCGAGGTGGTCGCCGCCCGCCTGAAAAAGAACGGCCTGACCCAAGTGCTGTTCAACCTGCCTGCGGGCGACTGGGCCAAGGGCGAGCGCGGCATCGCCGTGCTGCCGGACCGCGTGCCGGAGTTCCGCCAGGGCATCGCCAAGGCGATCGCCTATGCGCAGGCGCTGGATTGCAAGCAGGTCAACTGCCTGGCCGGCATTGCGCCGCAGGGCATTGCACGGGACACGCTTGAAAATGTCTTCGCCGAAAACCTTGCCTTCGCGGCGGAGAAACTGGAGCAGGCCGGCATCAAGTTGCTGATCGAACCGATCAACACGCGCGATATCGAGGGTTTCTTCCTCAATTATTCCGACCAGGCGCTAGCGCTGATCGACCGCATCGGCTCCAAGAACCTGTTCCTGCAATACGACATCTACCACATGCAGATCATGGAGGGGGATCTCGCCCGTACCATCGAAGCGAACCTTCCCCGCATCGCGCATATCCAGCTTGCGGACAATCCCGGCCGTCACGAGCCGGGGACGGGCGAGATCAATTTTCCTTTCCTCTACGAACACATCGACCGGATTGGTTATTCCGGCTGGGTGGGTGCGGAATACAAGCCAAAGGCGGGTACGGACGCCGGGCTGGGCTGGTTTCGGGAATTAGCCGGGCAGGGCAGCGCGGCGGCTTAGCCGTCGGGAACTACCAACGTCGGCGCTGCCCCTCACCCTTGCCCTCTCCCTGTGAAGAACGGGGAGAGGGGATCGCCAGCGTCGGAGCGCTTCCCTTCTCCCCGTCACTATACGGGGAGAAGGTGCCGGCAGGCGGATGAGGGGCAGCGCCAGCCTTTCGACGAAGTCGAACGAGATATTCAGGAGAACCACAATGGAAACCATAGGCTTCATCGGCCTCGGCATCATGGGCGCGCCGATGGCGGGGCACCTGCTCGATGCCGGCTATAGGGTCATCGCCAGTGACCATCGCTCGAAGCCACCAGCCGATCTTGCCGCCAAGGGGCTGAAGACTGTCACCGGCCATGCCGCCGTGGCCAAGGCGGCCGACATCATCATCACCATGGTTCCCGACACACCGCAGGTGGCCGACGTTCTGTTCGGCGACAACGGCGTTGCCGTTGGCCTCTCCGAAGGCAAGCTCGTCATCGACATGAGCTCGATCTCGCCGATCGAGACCAAGGAATTCGCAAAAAAGATCAACGAGCTCGGCTGCGACTATCTCGATGCGCCGGTTTCGGGCGGCGAAGTCGGCGCCAAGGCCGCATCCCTCACCATCATGGTCGGCGGCGACGAAAAGACCTTCGAGCGCGCGAAACCCGTGTTCGAGAAAATGGGCAAGAACATCACTTTGGTCGGGCCGAATGGCGTCGGCCAGACGACCAAGGTCGCCAATCAGATCGTCGTCGCGCTGACCATTGAAGCCGTCGCCGAAGCGCTTGTTTTTGCATCGAAAGCCGGCGCAGACCCGGCCAAGGTCAGGCAAGCGCTGATGGGCGGGCTGGCAGCGTCGCGCATTCTCGAAGTGCATGGCGAGCGCATGGTCAAGCGCACTTTCGCGCCGGGCTTCCGCATCGAACTGCACCAGAAGGATCTCAACCTGGCGCTGGAGGGTGCGAAGGCGCTCGGTGTGTCGCTGCCCAATACATCGACCACCCAGCAGTTGTTCAACTCCTGCGCCGCCAATGGCGGGGCGAAGGAGGATCACTCGGCGCTGGTCAGGGCGCTGGAGCGGATGGCCAATTTCGAGGTCGGCGGCGAGGCGGCTGAAGTGAAGGGCAAAGCGGCATAGGGCGGGAGAGGGCGGCACAATGTTCCCAGGCCGCCAGCTCTTGTCCTACACAAGAACGGGTTCCAGCGCTGTCGCTGGAACCCGTTTCTCGTTTCGAGATGTTTTGGCGGGCGGCTTGCCGCGGCTCAGCCGCGCTTCAGAAATGCCCGCGCCGCATAAAGGCTCACCGCCGCGGCGTTCGACACGTTGAGCGAGCGGATGGCGCCGGGCATGTCGAGGCGGGCCAGTGTCGTCACCGTCTCGCGCGTCTTCTGGCGTAGGCCCTTGCCCTCGGCGCCGAGCACCAGTGCTATCCTGTCGCCGGCAAAGCTGGTTTCGAGTTCCGCCTGCCCGTCCGAATCGAGCCCGATGGTCTGGAAGCCGGCCTCGTGCAGTTGGCCGAGCGCGTCGGCGAGGTTCTTCACCTCGATCTGGTCGATATGCTCCAGCGCGCCGGAGGCGGATTTCGCCAGCACGCCCGATTCTTGCGGGCTATGGCGCGCCGTGGTGATCAGCGCGCCGGCGCCGAAGGCGACCGCCGAACGCAGGATGGCGCCGACATTGTGCGGATCGGTGACCTGGTCGAGCACCAGCATCAGCCTGGTGTCGCCAAGCGCGTCGAGGCGCTTGGGCTTCAGCGGCTCGGCCTCTATCAGCACGCCCTGATGCACGGCGTCCGACCCGGTGACCTTGTCGATGTCCCTGGGTTCGACCAGTTCCGCCTTGAAGGGCAGGGCGCCGAGATCACCGATCTCGAGCCGTTCGGCCGCATTGCGCGTCACCAGCATTTTTTTGATCCGGCGGCGCGGATTGTCGAGCGCGGCTCGCACAGTGTGCAGGCCATAAAGGCGCACCAGGCCATCCCCGGCGTTTTCGCCCGGTGGTACGGGTTGGCGAGGCCTGAACGCCGGCGCGCCGCCGCTTTTCTCGTCGCGAAAGGCGCGGCGGAGCTTGGCGTAGTGGGTGTCTTTCGGGG
>NZ_RZSJ01000472.1:0-4973 GCF_003998025.1 Mesorhizobium sp. M8A.F.Ca.ET.021.01.1.1 | reverse complement strand
AGGTTGACGAGGTCGAGCGTGCGCTTGATCCGCTCCGCCTGCTCGGTCTTGGACAGGCCCATGATCTCCAGCGGCAGCGCCACATTACGCTCGATGGTGCGCCAGGGAAACAGGGCGGCTGCCTGGAAGACATAGCCATAGGCGCGTTTCTCGCGCGCCTGTTCCGGCGTCATGCCGTTGACCGAAATCATCCCCGAAGTCGGCTTCTCCAGATCGGCGATGACGCGCAGCAGCGTGGTCTTGCCGCAGCCGGACGGCCCGATGAAGGAGACGAACTCACCCTTGCCGATGGTCAGGTCGACATTGGACAGCGCCTGGACCGGGCCGTCATTGGTCTGGAAGGTGAGGCCAAGCTTGCTTGCCGAAACGACGGCTGGCGAAGATCCCGTCATCGGTTGCGGCCTGCCTTGTCACCGCACCGGGGCGCCGGCTGAAATCCGGTTGCTTTTATCGCGATGTTGTTTTCCACTTGCCCTGTCCCATTGGCCCACCGACCTTGTTCCACTCAATCGACGCCCGGAGTTTCCCCGATGTCGCCCAAACCCACTTGTCGTCTTATTCGCCCTGACAGCACCTATGAAGGCAAGCAGGGGTTGACCTATCTGGCCGGCATCGCGACCGAAACGGTCGGCTCATCCGGCATCTGCATGCACGTGCTGACCATGCCGCCCGGCGCCCGCGCCAAGGCGCATCTGCACGAGAACCACGAAACGGCGATCTACGTGCTCTCCGGCGAAGTCCATACCTGGTATGGCGACCGGCTCGAACATCACATCGTCGTCAAGGCCGGCGACCTCTTCTACATCCCGGCTGGCGTGCCGCATCTGCCGGCCAATCTCAGCAACGCCCCCTCTTCGGCCGTCATTGCCCGCACCGATCCCAACGAACAGGAAAGCGTCGTTCTGCTGCCGGAACTGGATGCGCTCGTCGCCTGACACCGACGCGAGGGTTGTCGCCATCATTTGCACCGGGAGACTTCACCCATCACATTGCCGTCTTCGTCGACGACAGACAGTTTCTTGGCATTCTTGGCGCTGTGCTTGATGGTGAAGGTGGCCGGCGACTTGCCGTCCTCACCTTCGGCTTCGCACTCGGCCTTGATCGTCAACGAGCCATCGGCCTGCGCCTTCGTCTCGGTGAAGGTGCAGGCGCTGGCCGCCGTGATCAGTTCCTTGTCGGTCAGAAGCAGCATCTGATCGGCGGCGACTTCCTGACCGTTCTTGTTGATGCAGCCATACTTGTCGCCATAAGGCTTGCTGAGATCGATCCCGGCTGCCGACGCATGGCCCGCTGACAAAAGCGCCGCGGCGGCGATGGCAAGATGAATGGCGCGCATGGTCAAACCCCCGTCGCCGGGATGCCCGTCCGCTCGACCTTGCGCGGCGCGGTGATCTCTTTCCACGTCGACAGCGCCCGGTTGACCGCGGCGTTCGGCTCCCTTCCGACGAACTCGCCATGGCCGGGCTTCGCCTTCACGTCCGACTCCTCGATCGACAGTTCGCCGCGCGAGAAGACGAAGCGCGGCAGGCCGGTCACCTCGACGCCTTCGAACACATTGTAGTCGATGACAGACTGCTGCTTCTTCGAAGATATGGTCTTCTTGCGCTGGGGATCCCAGACGATGATGTCGGCATCCGCGCCTTCGACGATGGCGCCCTTCTTCGGATACATGTTGAGGATCTTGGCGATGTTGGTCGAGGTCACCGCGACGAACTCGTTCATCGTCAGCCGTCCGGTGTTGACGCCTCTGGTCCACAGCACCGGCAGCCGGTCCTCGAGCCCGCCGGTGCCGTTGGGGATCTTGGTGAAGTTGCCGACGCCGAAACGCTTCTGGTCCGTGGTGAAGGCGCAATGGTCGGTCGCCACCACCTGCAGCGATCCGGCCTGCAGGCCGGCCCACAGCGAATCCTGGTGTAGCTTGTTGCGGAAGGGCGGGCTCATCACCCGGCGCGCCGCATGGTCCCAGTCCTTGTCGAAATACTCGCTCTCATCGAGGGTCAGGTGCTGGATCAGCGGCTCGCCGAACACCCGCATGCCTTTCTGGCGCGCCCGCCGGATCGCCTCATGGCTCTGCTCGCAGGAGACATGCACGACATAGAGCGGCACGCCGGCCATGTCGGCGATCATGATGGCGCGGTTGGTCGCCTCGCCCTCCACTTCCGGTGGACGCGAATAGGCGTGGCCCTCAGGCCCATTATTGCCGGCCGCCAGCAGCTTCTGCGACAACGCCGCGACCACATCGCCATTCTCGGCATGGACCAGCGGCAGCGCGCCAAGATCGGCGCAGCGCTGGAACGACGCGTACATCTCGTCGTCGTCGACCATCAGCGCGCCCTTGTAGGCCATGAAGTGCTTGAACGAGGTGATGCCCTTGTCGACCACCGTGGCCATTTCGTCGAACACCTGCTTGCCCCACCAGGTGATTGCCATGTGGAAGGAATAGTCGCAGGCGGCCTTGGAGGTCTTGTTGTCCCACATCTGCAAGGCTTCGAGCAGCGATTGCTGCGGCGCCGGCAGGCAGAAATCGACCACCATCGTGGTGCCGCCAGCGAGCGCCGCGCGCGTGCCGGATTCGAAATCATCGGCCGAATAGGTGCCCATGAACGGCATTTCGAGATGGGTGTGCGGATCGATGCCGCCCGGCATCACATAGCAGCCGGTGGCGTCGTACTCATGGTCGCCGTGCAGGTCCGAGCCGATGGCGACGATCTTGCCGTGGCTGAACAGCACATCGGCCTTCCACGTGCGGTCGGCGGTGACGACAGTACCGTTCTTGATGACTTTGGTCATTATCTGTTCCCTGTTCTCTTCGCGCTTCTTGGTGAGCGGCGTTTCGAATGTAGATCTCTTAGTTCACTCCACGATGACGGCCGTCTCCACCACCGCGTGGAACAGCACATCGGCGCCGGCCGATGCCCATTCCTTGGTGATCTCCTCGGCCTCGTTGTGCGACAACCCGTCGACGCAAGGGCACATCACCATGGCGGTCGGCGCCACGCGGTTGATCCAGCACGCATCGTGGCCGGCACCGGAGACGATGTTGCGGTGCGTGTAACCGAGCCGATCGGCGGCATCGCGGATTGCCTTGACGCAGTCCTTGTCGAAGGTGACCGGATCGAAATGGCCGACCTGCTCGATCTCGTATTTGATATCCAGCGCGTCGCAGATCGTGTCGATGCCTTCGCGGATGCGGCCATCCATGGCGTCGAGCACCTCTTTCTCGGGCGAACGGATGTCGATGGTGAAGACGGTGCGACCGGCGATGATGTTGCGCGAGTTCGGATAGACTTCCATGTGCCCGACCGCGCCGACGGCGTCGGGCTGGTAGTCCATGGCGATCTCGTGCACCAGTTCGATCACGCGCGCCATGCCGAGCCCAGCATTGCGGCGCTTGGGCATCGGGGTCGAGCCGGTATGCGACTCCTTGCCGGTCAGCGTCACCTGCAGCCATTTCAAACCCTGGCCGTGGGTGACGACGCCGATGTCGATGTCTTCGTCCTCGAGGATCGGGCCCTGCTCGATATGCAGTTCGAAGAAGGCGTGGATCTTGCGGTCGCCGACCTTCTCGGTGCCCTTCCAGCCTATACGTTCGAGTTCCTCGCCGAATTTC
Source organism: Mesorhizobium sp. M8A.F.Ca.ET.021.01.1.1 (assembly GCF_003998025.1). Classification (NCBI taxonomy): domain Bacteria; kingdom Pseudomonadati; phylum Pseudomonadota; class Alphaproteobacteria; order Hyphomicrobiales; family Phyllobacteriaceae; genus Mesorhizobium; species Mesorhizobium sp. M8A.F.Ca.ET.021.01.1.1. The sequence goes on along the minus strand of NZ_RZSJ01000472.1, from coordinate 1,363 downwards.
TTGCCGTTCTTGTCCGTGTGCTCGTAGACGTCGGCCTGGTCGAGCACGCCGGCGAACACACCGGAGGCCATCATCGCCGGCGCGAAGCGCGAGCCTTCCTCGTTGGTCCAGTTGGTGACGACGATCGGATGTTTCGTCTTGATGCCGAGATCGTTGAGCGAGCGCACGATCTCCAGGCCGCCGAGCACACCGAGCACGCCATCATATTTGCCTCCGGTCGGCTGCGTATCGAGATGGCTGCCGACATATACCGGCGGCAGGCTGGGGTCGGTGCCTTCGCGGCGGGCAAACATGGTGCCCATTTCGTCGACGCCCATTTCGAGCCCGGCCGCATCGCACCAGCGCTTGAACAGATGCCGGCCCTCGCCGTCCTCGTCGGTCACGGTCTGGCGATTGTTGCCGCCGGCAATGCCGGGGCCGATCTTCGCCATCTCCATCAGCGAATCCCACAAACGGTCTGAATTGATTCGCAGATTTTCGCCGGGTGCGGCCATTCAAAACCTCTCCAATTGCGCGGCGTCCCCCTCCCCCTCGAGGGGAGGGTGGCCGCGAAGCGGTCGGGTGGGGTCGCCTGACATAAGCTCGACCTTCCCCTTGACCGCCTGCGCGACATGCCAGGCGCTGTTTATGACATCGGGCTCGTCAACGCGAAAGATATCGAACCCGAGCGAACGCAGATAAGCATCACGAACGGCGTCGTGCCGTTTGCCCTTTTCGTGTTCGTGCAGATCGCCATCCACTTCGACCACCAGTTTCACACCAAAACAGGCGAAGTCGACGATGTACGGCCCAATCGGGCACTGGCGGCGGAATTTGATGCCGGTCGATTTCAGCTCGCGCAGTTCATACCAGAGCAGGGATTCGCCCTTGGTCGCGTGAACTCGAAGCGCGCGCGCCTTCTGGCGCATTTCGAAACTCACGCGAGTCCGGGGCATCAACGGCGGCCTCGCGGCAAAAGATCAGGTCGGCGCCCGGTCGCACCGACCCCACCCGACCGCTTCGCGGCCACCCTCCCCTCGAGGGGAGGGATATCCGCGCCCAGATCTTCAATCGATAGACCTCAAAACTTCACGCACATGGTCGATCAGTTCGTTGATCTGGCCCTTGGTGATGATCAGCGGCGGCGACAGTGCGATGATGTCGCCGGTGGTGCGGATCAGCGCGCCGCGCTCGAAGGCCTTGACGAAGGCGGAGAAGGCCCGCTTGGTCGGACTGCCGGCGATCGGTGCCAGCTCGATCGCGCCGATCAGGCCGATGTTCCTGATGTCGATGACATGCGGCTCGCCCTTCAGCGAATGCAGCGCATCTTCCCAATAGGGCGCCAGTTCCTCGCCGCGGGTGAGCAGTCCTTCTTCCTTGTAGG
>NZ_RZSJ01000471.1:0-5018 GCF_003998025.1 Mesorhizobium sp. M8A.F.Ca.ET.021.01.1.1 | reverse complement strand
CGGTCGAACTGCATGCCTTCGACGACTTCGAGTTCGGTCTCGGCGGTCTTGGCTTCCTCAACCGTGATGACGCCTTCGTTGCCGACCTTCTGCATCGCTTCCGCGATCATCTTGCCGACCGACTCGTCGCCATTGGCCGAGATCGTGCCGACCTGGGCGACTTCCTCGGAGGTCTTGATCTTCTTGGCGGCCTTGCCGAGCGCAGCGACCACTTCGGTGACGGCGAGGTCGATGCCGCGCTTCAGGTCCATCGGGTTCATGCCGGCGGCAACGGCCTTGTGGCCTTCCTGGACGATCGACTGCGCCAGAACGGTCGCGGTCGTGGTGCCGTCGCCAGCGATGTCGTTGGTCTTCGAAGCAACTTCGCGGACCATCTGCGCGCCCATGTTTTCGAACTTGTCCTCAAGCTCGATTTCCTTGGCGACGGTGACGCCGTCCTTGGTGATGCGCGGGGCGCCGAACGACTTGTCGATGACCACGTTGCGGCCCTTGGGGCCGAGCGTGACCTTCACCGCGTCGGCGAGGATGTTGACGCCGCGCAGCATGCGCTCGCGGGCGTCGCGGGAGAATTTTACGTCTTTGGCAGCCATGTTTTAGCTCCTGGCAGGGGCTCGGAAAGAGCCCGAAAATTCAAGTTGAGGGTGAGGCCGATAATCAGCCGATGATGCCCATGATGTCGGATTCCTTCATGATCAGAAGGTCTTCGCCATTGAGCTTGACTTCGGTGCCCGACCACTTGCCGAACAGGATGCGGTCGCCGGCCTTGACGTCCAGGGGGACCAACTTGCCAGCTTCGTCGCGGGCGCCGGAGCCGACGGCGATGATTTCGCCTTCCTGCGGCTTTTCCTTCGCCGTATCCGGGATGATGATCCCGCCGGCGGTCTTGGATTCGGATTCGACCCGGCGAACGACCACGCGGTCATGAAGCGGGCGGAACTTCGACTTTGCCATTTTTTCTTCCTCGATGAGAACAGTGAGAAACAGTTCCTCCATCCGGCGAAGCCGGACATGTGGTTAGCACTCACCAAGGGCGAGTGCTAACGTGGCGCTGAAATAGGCGTGTGGCCCTCGAGAGTCAAGGCGCGCGGCAAGGGGCGTCAGCGCGAAATTTTGCTCTTGCCGCATCGTCGCGACGAATGCGACGGTTATCGGCCGCGATCTGGCAGAATGGTGGTCAGTTCGATGGAAGCGCTGGGCATCGATTGTTCAATGCCCAAGGCGTAGGCCGATCTCCTGGGTTTCTAGATCCACCAGGAGGCTGTTCCTTTCGAAAAACCGTATCCCGACGATGTTATGTTCAAGACCCGGTACAATCTCCACTTCGGGCTTGTAGGTGGTTGTAAAATTCCAATCGTCCTGACCTTCGGTTTTCACCGCAACCTTCGTGCCGGCGTCTAATGACCTATACGGTTTGGACGTGTCGGTCGGGACCATAATGGTTGAGTTCCCTGTGTCGTATAGCGTTGGCCGACAATTGGGTTTGGAGTTCCATGAGAGGCAGGATTCAAAGGTTGGGAAATTGTAGCGCGGGTTGGCCTGTTTCCATTTCTGCATCTTGAAAGTCTTCTTTACGTCATCCGGAACGCCGATGTGCAAGGCTCGAACCTCAGGGCAATTGCCCTGCTCGTTTGTGCATGGCTTCCACGTGCTGCCGATCGGGGAGAGGTAATAACCTCTGTGCAGGACTGTCCCTACGCTTACAGCGGCCATCGGCGACCTGATCATCTGATTTGGCCCATCGCCTCCAATGGGCGAGATGCCAAAAATGCCTTTTGGCCAGAGCGGACCGCCGACAATTTCACCTGTGTCACGTCTGACTTGCTTGTAGCGAATGAGGAACGAGACCCGCCTGTCCGTGGAAGCCGATGAGACCGGCGAACCAAAAGTCACGCGCGCTGAAGCCACATTTCCATACTCATCGTAGGTGCCATAATGCATGACTACCTTCTTGGTGGTGACAAGTATCCCATCGAACTCCCGACTTTCTGTAATCTTAATGCCGTCCTCGGAACAGAGTTCGGCGGGGAGCGCCGATAGACACTCGATTGTCATACCACTAGACCCTGTATCCAACAAAATCGGCTGATCGATTTTCCGATTTCCTAGGGAAATAATATTCACATAAAGCATGTGAATGTTCTGTGGATTTCCGGGGTACTCTAGTTTCGTCAATGGAATAGCCGTTGGGCCGTCGTCAGCTTCAGATGAAGCGGGCGAATAAATGAGTGCGCAAAATAGGGTCGACAGCACCGCCCCAGATATCTTCATTTCCTTACCGTGTTTCTAATCGATAGATTTCATCGGGGCCGAACATGGAGTATTGCATGGCGTTTTGCAATTTCCGTCTCTTTCAGTGCACGCTGCTGTAGACTCAAACTTTCGGCGACCGCAGCACCAGAAGCGGGCATCTCTCGGCGAGCCCGTAGCCGCCGGTTGGAGCAATGCGGACGTCGTTGAAGAATGCTTCCGCCTCGGCCACGAGCTGCGCTGGTGGTGCAAAACTGTAGATGGCCGTGGAGTTCCGGTAAACGTCGATGGTGGCGATGACAGGCAGGTCCCAGCCCGTCCGCGCGGAAAGTTCCTGGCGGTCAGGGAAGAGTGCATCGAACCTTTCCGCGATCGTCCTGACTGGAATCGCATGGTCGGGAGCGCGGCCTGTCGCGGTCATGGCGACGCGCCATTTGAGCTCGTGGAAAGTGGAGACACCGCCAGAAAGCGCAAGCGCCTGCACCGCTGCCGGATCGTCCGGTGTCTCGGGACCAGCGAAGAGACGCAGGCCCGCGCGGCCATCAGGGCGCAGCACGCGGGCGATTGCCGCGAACAGCGCTCGGCGCGCGGTAGAAAGCCCGAGCACCGACAGGCAGCCGTCGCCGATCACCGCATCGACGCTTGCATCGGAAACCGGCAGGTCGAGCCAGTCGCCTTTGACAGCCTTTCGCGACGCAGTGTCGCCTGGCCAGATTCCAGCGATCATGTCGGAGGATTCGTCGACGGCCATCATGGTCGCGCCGAGCCCGGCGAGCTCCGGAGTCACACCGAGCAGAACGACATGCGCCTCCGAAAGGTCGAGCTCGCGATGGTAGGTTTCCACCGCTTCGGCGGGAGGCCGCAGCGGCGGTCCGAGCAACTTCCAGTGCCCTCGAATGGCATTCCAATGATCAGTCATCCCTGGCCCCAAGCCGGCATTGTATTCAAATGCATAATCGAGGACGCTAATGAAACCAAGTGCGGGGGGCGCATGACACGCATCGCGGTTATTACACATGAGTTCGACAGGTTCGAACGCCGGCGCGGCCCGCTGTTGCGCCGCGACAGTCCCTACATGCTCTTTGATTTGCTGGAAGAACTGAAACGGCGCGGCCATTCCGTCCGCATACTCTCAGGAACGTCGGCGAAGCCGGAGGCCGATATAGCGGTGCTGCATGTCGATGCGACCGTGACGCCACCCGAATATGTCGAATACGCGCGCGCTTTTCCCTTCTGCCTGAACGTCGGGGCAGCCGACATCTCCAAGCGCCGTGTCAGCGGCGCCGTGATCGGCAGGGATGACGACTGGCCAGGGCCGGTCATCGTCAAGAGCAATCTCAACAATCTGGGAATGCGTGAGCAGTCGCTTAACCGGCGATCGCGACGTGCCGGAAAGCCGGAGCCATTTCCCGGCGTCGAGCTTATCGAGGGCTACCACGTCTGTACGTCCCTTTCGGATGTTGCGTCTGCGGTGTTCGACCGAAGGGATCTCGTCGTCGAAAAGTTCATTCCCGAGCCGGAACCGGACGGCTTTGGCGCCCGCTTCTGGACATTTTGCGGGGAGCGCGAGCGCTGCACCCGCCATGTTTCGCCACAAAGCCTGGTCAAAGGCGACGACACGATCCGTCGTGAGCCGGTTCCGGTTCCCGAGGAGCTGCGCGCGCTGAGGCGCGAACTTGGCTTTGACTATGGCAAGTTCGACTTTGTCATGCACGAGGGCAGGGCGGTGCTGCTTGACGCCAACAAGACACCCGGCGGCGCCCGCAATCTTTCTGCCTTTCTCGCCGCCGGCAATGCCAATCTTGCCGACGGCTTCGAAGGCCTCATCCGCGAGTTCACATAACCGGCGTCCTGACATTCATGTCGGCAGTCACCCTCTTATTCGGCGTGGCTTCACGACGATCATCAGGGCTTACAAGAACACCCGCAACTGGGTGTGGATGATCGACCGGTAGTCCTCGATCGTGCGCCGGCCTTCTTCCTCATCTTGCGTCAGGGCCAGGCGCACGACGCCGCCGGCAAGCTGGAAGATCAGAAAGACCAGCCGTGCGAACGCCTCGCGCTGCTCCGCCTGAAGCATCGGACCGACGTGGTCGCAGAATATCTTCGACTGATGTCTCGTCTCGGCGATGTCGAGATGCTGCAGCGCCTTGTCGGCCTGGATGGCATTCTGCAGGTCCTGAATGGCCGGGTCAGCCGCGACACGGCTGTAGTAGTCGTTGAGCAGGCGGTCCGCGGCGCCGGTCACGTCGCCCAGCCCCTGGATTTCGGCGATGATCGCGCCGAAGCGCGCCCGGCTGACCTCCGAGAACCGCTCATAGAGCATCGCCAGGATCGCCGACTTGTTGGGAAAGTAATGGTAGACGGTGGCGATCGGCCCGCCCGCCAGCATGCCGACCTCCTTCATGGTGACGGCGTCGATGCCCTTCTCGCCGATCAGCCGCATCGTCGTCGACAGGATGGCGTCGATTCGTTCGCGGCTGCGCTCCTGCTTGGGTCTGCGCCTGGGCTCGGTGGCCGTTCGACTTGCTTCCGTCATGCACCGATCTTTCGCCCGGGGTTCCCGAATTCCGGTTGACAAAAAATATGATCAAGTATCAGTTTCTTAAATGCTGACAGATTGTCAGCTTTTCTGCCGCGCGGCAAGGACGTTGGGAGGCGCCTTTGACTTCGACAAGCACCGGTCTTCAAGGCGATGGCGACTGGCTGGTCGGCAATCCGACCGGCCAGTCGCCATCGCCTTGAAGACCGGTGCTTGTCGAAGTCAAAGG
>NZ_RZSJ01000470.1:0-5047 GCF_003998025.1 Mesorhizobium sp. M8A.F.Ca.ET.021.01.1.1 | reverse complement strand
GCTCGTCCAGTCGTGCGACGAAGGCTGATGCGACAGCTACTGACTTTTCGGCCAGAAGCAGACCCACGGCACTGAAAACGCCCGCTGCTGCAGGAACATATATGCGGCCGATCTCCAAGCTTCGCGCAATGGACGCCCCATGCACGCCGCCATTGCCTCCAAAAGCGAACATGGCGAAATCGCGCGGATTGCGCCCGCGATAGGTCGTCACCGCCTTGATGGCCCGCACCATCGTCGCATTCGCAACCTCATGCACGCCGTATGCGGCTTCATGCACGGACATTCCGAGCGGGGAGGCGATCGTCCTCTCAAGAGATGCGCGCGACAAGCCGGCATCGATCCTTACTGTTCCGCCGGCCAGAGACTGCTGATTCAAGAAGCCGAGCACGATATTCGCATCCGTAACGGTCGGCTCCTCACCGCCCAGCCCGTATGCGGCCGGACCCGGCGCCGCGCCGGCGCTGTCAGGGCCGACTTTGATAGCCCCTGCCCGGTCCAGCCGCACGATGGAGCCGCCACCAGCGCCAACCTCAGCGATGTCGATGACCGGAAGCTTGAGCGCGTATCCGCCGCCGCCGGCGATCGCACCCGCGGTGCTCATCGAAGCGCCGATCTCGTAGTTTTCGGCGAAGATGACATCGCCATCCTCGATCAGGGAACCTTTCGCGGTGGTGCCGCCCATGTCGAACGTTATGGCGTTCCGGATACGCAGAAGGCGGGCCAGATGGGCGGCGCCGACGACACCCGCCGCCGGCCCGCATTCCACGATCTGGGCCGGCTTGTCCTTCACCGCATCGGAGGAGATCGAGCCTCCGGAGGACTGCATGACTGATATGCGGGCGTTGCAACCGGCCGCAGCGAGATCGGCTTCCATCCCTTCCAGGTAGCGCTTAACCGGAGGGCCGACATAGGCGTTTACCACCGTCGTGCTGGTACGTTCGTATTCACGAATCTGCGGGAGCACGTCGACCGAAAGGGTTACGAAGCAGCCGGGGAGCAATTTCCGGAGGAGCGCGCCGGCGCGGCGTTCGTGGTCGGGAAAGCGATAGGAGTGCAGGAAGCAGACGGCGACAGCCTCCGCCCCCGACCTGGCGATGACCTCGGCGGCCTTGCACACATCATCCTCAACCAGCGGCACAACGACGCTGCCATCGGCTCCGACGCGCTCACGAACTTCAAGCCTCAGGTCGCGCGCCGCCAAAGGAAGAGGTTTGACGTAGAGCGGCTCGTAGAGCTTAGGCACACGGATGCGCCGCAATTCAAGCACATCACGAAATCCCGCCGTTGTGAGCAGCGCGACGCGGGCACCCTTGCCCTCCAGAATCGCGTTTGTAGCGACGGTGCATCCGTGCGCCATTTCGGCCATCGTCTCGATCCGAAGATCTCGGGCCGATGCGAGGGCTTTCGCACCTTCGATCACTCCGCTGGCATAATTCTGGGGTGTCGATGGCACCTTAATCGTACTTAGCAGCCCGTCCTCGGCTATAAAGGCAATATCGGTGAATGTACCACCAATGTCGGACGCCAAACGCCAGCCTTTCATCGAACCCTCCCTGCTCCACCAATTTGACGAAACATAGAAAGGAGCGCCCCATAGATGCAAATCGCAATTTACGCTGGAGATCAATAAAGTAATTTTATCGAGTCCGATGAGCCGCGTGCCTTCAAGAACTCTATGGCACGTTCGGTGAGCGTCTCGGGGACATGCGTGTCCGGCCCCTGCGGGTAGCAGACCGTGAAGCGGACATCGGTGAGCTTGAATTCGGTATCGACGACGACAAGGCTGCCGGTAGCGACTTCCTCCTCGATAGAGCCGAGAGGCACCGCGCCTATCCCCAAGCCCTTGCGAACCATCAAAATGGTTGTCTGAAGCGAGTTGATCGGGTTCAGCCTGGGCGCAATATCGGCTTTGCGAAGATCGCGCAGCAGATCCTGGTGTGGCCTAGTCATCCGCTCGAAGGTGAAGATGTCCATGCGGTCGATTTCGGCCGGTGTTAGCTTCCTGCCGTGCAGGCCGAGCGACGGTGCGGCTGCGAATACCATGGGACAGTCACAGAGCAGATGGTTGATCATCTGCGGATTGGAGATGGGACCCACAATGAACCCGATATCGATTTGTCGGGCAAGCAATTCGTCGCGCAGTCGATAGGATGGACCGATGTGAAGCTCGAACTCGGCATCCGGATTTGCCGCGCGCAAGGCCGCAAGGAAGGGCGGGATCCAGATGACTGCCATCGTGTCTGAAGCCCCGATACGCACGATTCCACGCAGCTCGCCTTTGCCGTAGCGTTTGAGGGCCTTGGCTTGGATTTCCAGTAGCTTCTCGGCGCTGCGAAGAAAGCTGCGGCCCTGCGGAGTGAGCGCAACCCGATGGCCCGAGCGATCGAAAAGACTGACGCCCAGCCGATCTTCGAGCGCCGCGATACGCGCTGAAATGGTTGGCTGTGTTGTGTTCAGTTGCTCCGCAGCCTTGGCAAAGGTCCCGAGCACCGCTACAAGATAGAAGCTTTTGATCTGGTCAAAGGTCATGCAGCTTTATCGGTCGGCGTCGGCGGTTCTGCAAGCGCCTTGGCGAGCCGGCCAGCCCCGTGATGGCACGCGGACCCTCGCGTGGGACTGATGATGCCGGTGGCAAACGACTACTACTCGGACCTAAACGACGAAAGGCGCCACTTCGATCTCGCCGACGCCTGCGCCGGCTACAGTGATCAGCTGGAGCTGCAAGCTGTTTCCCTCCTTGTCTTCCCGAATTCCGTCGCCGTTAGTACGCCGATATCCAACGGCATCGAAGCTGCCCGCGCACGCATTGAGCAAAAAATCAGAATGTTGGAGGAGCACATTCTCGGGTTCGCCACACAGGGATCCGTGCCGCCGTGATGACCGTACCCGGCATTGGCGTCTTGACGGCCAATCCGCTTCGTCACCGCGGTGGATGATTTAGCGCGCTTTGTTCGCTCATCGGGTGTTGGCGCCCATTTCGGCCTGACGCCGAGACGGTATCAATCGGGAAGTCGATCGTGACGGGTCGGTGTCAAAATGCGACGACACGCTCACAGGCACCTATCTATCTCTTCGAGCTGCGGGCACTCTGTTGGCACGGGTCGCCAGATGGTCTGCACTGAAAGCGTGGGCGCGCGTCTGGCGCGCCGGATTGGCAGCAAGAAAGCCCGAGTGGCCGTCGCCTGCAGAGTACCCATCCGGTGAAGTCCGCAGACGTGCGTATCTGGTGACCGTGAGGACCTGAGCACCGGAGTGCTGGGGTCAAGCTTTCGATGAGGAGACCCGATGATATTCTTCGAGGAGGAGTTTGACCTCCTCGATGCCTTCATCGGTGAAGGCCAAGATCCCGTCGTCATCGTTGGTGCCGTACACCCAGATGACGCCGTCCTCCGGCTCGAGACCGAGGGTCAGTTCGTGGATGAGCGCTTCGCTGACGCCGAGGTCGCTGGCGACACGGCCGACGGTGTAGACGTGATGCACCTTATTGCGCTGCATGATCAGGCGGCAGCTGGTTGGGTCCGCAGTTTTGCGGACCTCCAATTCCACGGCAGCAGATCATCGATCCGATGGGCCGGATAGGCGGGCAGTCGGGCGAGGACGTCGGCGAGCCAGGCCTGCGGGTCGATATCGTTCATCTTGGCGCTGACGATCAGGCTGTAGAGAACGGCAGCGCGCTGTCCGCCGCGATCGGAACCGCAGAACAGCCAGGACTTTCTGCCGAGAGCGATGCCGCGCAGGGCTCGCTCGGCTGCACTGTTCGATAGGCAGATCCGCCCATCGTCGAGGAACCGGGTGAAGGATGACCAGCGGCGCAGCATGTAGTTGAAGGCCTTGCTCAGGTCGTGTCCGCGCGAGAGCTTTGTCGCGCGTCTCGATCATCCAGCGCTCGAGCTCGGTGAGCAGCGGCGCGCTCCGCTCCTGGCGCACGGCGTGGCGTTGGGCTGGCGACAGGCCGTTGATCGCGCGTTCGATATCGAACAGGGCATCGATGCGCTTCACGGCTTCGACCGCCAGTGGATAGACCAGGTTGGGCTTCTCGCTGCGCGCCTTCTTGCGCGCCGCCGCTTCGATATCGGCCAGCTCGAACATTTTGCGCCGGCTGTGGGCCCAGCAGCTGGCTTCCATAACAGGCGCCGGCTGACGACCCGTCGCATAGAGATCGCCATAACCGCCAAAGGCATCGGCCTGCAGAATGCCGCTCCAGCCGGCGAGATGCGCCGCGGGATGTTCGCCTCGACGATCGCGGGAATAATAGAATACCGCCGCCGGCGGATCGGCGCCGCCGAACGGTCGGTCATCGCGCACATAGGTCCATAAACGGCCGGTATCGGTCTTGCCCTTGGCCAGGACCGGCACCGTTGTGTCGTCGCCGTGCAGACGTGAAGCGGCCAGCACATGGGCTTCGAGCTGCTTGAACAGCGGCATCAGCGCCGCGGCGCCGGCCCCGACCTGGTCGGCGAGCGTCGACAGGCTGAGCGGCACGCCTTCGCGCGCATAGCGTTCAGCCTGGCGGTTGAGCGGCTGATGCTGGCCGAACTTCTCGAACAGGATCATCGCCAGCAGGCCGGGACCGGCCCAGCCACGCGGGGTGGCGTGGAACGGCGCCGGAGCCCGGCTGATCGCCTCGGAGTCGCGGCAGGTGAACTTCTCCCGCACGTGCTGGATCACCTTCCATTGCCGCGGCACCACCTCCAGCGTCTCGGTGATATCCTCACCCAACTTGCGTAGCCGATGACCGCCGCAGCAGTGACAAGCAGTCGGCGCGGGCTCGACCATGCGTTCGCGCGGCAGATGCTCGGGAAATGGCTGGCGCGCGGGTCGCTTGCGCACATAAGGCGCCACCTCGGTGGTCCGGGCCGCAGCCTGTTCGGCGGCGATCTCGTCTTCCGTCGCGGTGCTCTGGAGTTCCTCGAAGATGAGTTCCATCTGGTCGTGCAGGCGGGCTGAGCGTTCAGAACTCTGACCATGCAGCGCCCGCTGCAGCTTCCGGATCGTCAGATCCTGATGTGCGATCAGCGCTGCATCATCCGATGCCTTGGCTCTGGCG
>NZ_RZSJ01000046.1:0-18527 GCF_003998025.1 Mesorhizobium sp. M8A.F.Ca.ET.021.01.1.1 | reverse complement strand
ATGATCGTGGCAGGGCTCGGCATCGGCCCGCTGCCGCTGCATGTCGCGCGGCGCGACGTGGCCGATGGTATGCTGTGGCGATTGCCGCCTTACGATGCGCCGCCGGCCATCGACATCTTCCTGCTGACCAATCCCGACAAGGCGATGAATCGGGCCGAGAAGGCGCTTTTGTCCGGAATTCAGGCCCTGATCGCCGAAACGCCCCTGCAGGATCGAATCTACAGCGATTGACGGGTCGACGCGGGTCTATTCGACAAGGTAGGCCGCGGCGCGGTCGCGCATCGGCTCATCCAGCGCCACCGAGGCCCTGGCGGTGAGATCGAAGCGCACGCTGGTCGTCCGGCTCGATGCATGGACGATGCCATCGATCGATCCGGACATCACCTGTTCGAAGGTGATGGAGGTGCGACCGACCTTGATCACATGCGAGCGGATGGTGAGCAGCGATCCGGCTTTCGTTTCATGCCGGTAGTCGATTTCGGTGCGCACGTCGGCCCATCCGTTCTGGGAGCCCTGGCCGCCCTCCTGTCCGGCGATATGGCCGAGGAGCTGGAAACTGGCATCGTCGAACATCGCGGCGTAATGGCGCACATTCATGTGCCCCATCACGTCGCACATCCAGGGATGGGCGACGCCTACGAAGGTGACGAGGGATTTGCTCATGTGAATTGTTCCGTGGCCTTTGTTTGGATCGCGAGACGCCTTATCGAAACACGCGGCTGCAGGCAAACCGGCGGATGACTTGGGTGAGGGCTTTCGAGCCGGCGATGGCCTGTAGGTCGACATTCCTTAGCCGGGCCCTTGGCCCTCCCGAGCAAACCGACTATCTCAGAAAGACGGCGGCAGTTCCGCCATGGGGACAGGCATGCTCAGGGTGCAAAAGGTCAAGGTCGACGACATCTACGTGCCCACCGCACGCAAGAAGACGCTGCATCCCGAGACCGTCCGGCATCTCGCCGAGGATATCCTGGAAAACGGCATGAAGACGCCGATCCAGGTCCGCCACGATGGCAAGCGGCACATACTTGTCGAAGGACTGCATCGTCTGGAAGCAGCCAAGTGGCTCGGCGAGTCAGAGATCGACGCCTATCTGGTGCAAGCCAAGCGCCACTGACGCGCGCCTTCGCCCGAAGCACGCACAGTCTCCAGAATTTTTCACCTGGCATGTCGGGTTGCGTTGCATTGGCTCGTCCTTGGGACGGAAGCCAGATCAAGCCGAATCCCGAGGAGAAAATAGTGGCCACCAAGCTCGACATCGCCCCCGCCAACGACCGCGAACTGGTTCTCGCCCGCATCATCGATGCACCGCGCGAGAACGTGTATCGCTGCTGGACCGACCCGACCCTGATCACGCAATGGTTCGCGCCAAAGCCGTGGACGACGCCGCGTGCCGAGATGGACGTGCGCACGGGTGGCAACAGCCTCGTCGTCATGGCCGGTCCTGACGGCGATGAATTCCCCAATCCCGGGGTTTTCCTGGAAGTCGTTCCCGGCAAGAAGATCATCTTCACCGATGCCTATACCCAGGCGTGGGAGCCGTCGGAAAAACCGTTCATGACCGGCGTGCTGACCTTCGAGGACGAAGGCGAGGGCAAGACCCGCTACATCGCGCGCGTCCGGCACTGGAGCGTCGCCGACCGGCAGCAGCACCAGGCGATGGGTTTTCACGCGGGTTGGGGGCAATGCACCGACCAGCTCGAAGACCTCGCCAGGACGCTTTGACATCGGTTGACCAGGAGGAGACCGATATGTCCAGAACCCTGGTTTTTGCCATTCTTGCTTCGGCCGCGGCGTTTCTCGCTTGTCCGGGCACCATCAATGCAGAGGAGACGAAGCCCGCTATGACCACCGAAACGAAAACGCTGCCGAAGCCGCAAAAATCCGGCCTGCTGCCGATCAACGGCGTGAACTACTATTACGCTATCTATGGCAAGGGTGAGCCGCTGCTTCTGCTGCATGGCGGCCTCGGCTCCATCGACATGTTCGCGCCGATCCTGGCCAAGCTTGCCGAGAACCGTACCGTCATCGGGGTCGACCTGCAGGGGCACGGCCGCACCGCGCTTGGCGACCGGCCATTCACCCTGGAGGCGATCGGCGATGATATGGCTGGTATCGTCAAGACACTCGGCTACGACAAGGTCGACGTCATGGGCTATTCGCTGGGCGGCGGCGTTGCCTTCCGCATGGCGGTCCAGCATCCCGAGGTTGTGCGCCGGCTGGTCCTTGTCTCGACCGGCTACGCCGCCGACGGCTTTTATGACGAGATGCGCCCGCAGCAGGCGCAGGTAAGTGCCGCCGCCGCGGCGTTCATGAAAGAGACACCGATGTACAAATCCTACGTCGCCGTCGCGCCACATCCAGAGGACTTCCCGAAGCTGCTCGACGCGCTCGGCAATTTCATGCGCCAGAACTACGACTTCTCCGCCGACGTTCCCAAGCTGAAGATGCCCGTCATGCTCGCTTACGGCGACAGCGACATGTACAAGCCCGAGCATGAGATCAAGTTCTACCAGATGCTCGGTGGCGGCCTGAAGGATGCCGGCTGGATGCGTGAGAACCTGTCGCAGAGCCGTCTCGCCATCCTGCCCAACCGCACCCACTACGACGTCTTCTTCGCTCCGGAACTGACGGCCGCCGCACTGCCTTTCCTCGATGGCCAGACCAAGGTGAAGAGCTGGGACGAGGTGGTCGGCGAAACCGAATGACCCTGCCATCTCTGGCGGCCGTCTCCAACGAGACGGCCGTCGTGCTGTTTAGGAAGCCCTGGCGCGGCGTGGCTGTCTCAGATGCTTGATGCCGCCCATCTCGACGAAGTTGGTCGCCGATTCCCAGAGATAATCGCCGTAGAGGAAAGGCTCGAAGGGCTCGGCGCCGTCCAATGGCAGAGGCGATATCTCCGCGTCGACGCGCGGCTCGTAGAAGAACGGGATCGAGAACCGCGTCGTTTTGGGTGCAATGACCCGGTGCCGTGTCGCGCGCACGCGGCCACCGGTCCAGCGCTCCAGCAACTGGCCGAAATTAACCGCCAGCGTGCCATTGGCTGGAGGCACGTCGATCCATTCGCCGGCGAGGTTCTTTGCCTGCAAGCCCTCGACGCCGTCCTGCGCCAGCAAGGTGACGAAGCCTGAATCGGCATGTTCGCGGCCGATGATGGTGCGCGTTTCGCCCTTGTGGGTCACCGAAAACTCCGGCCCGCTTGTGTCGACGCCGGCACTGGCGTCGCGCAGGGGATAGCGGATCAGCCGCAGCGTCGAGATGCCACCAGCGAAATAGGCATCGAAGATCGTTTCAGGCAGGCCAAGCCCGCGTGCGATCGACCGCATCAGCATGGTGCCGACCGTCTCCATCGCGCGGTAGTAGTCGGCCGCGGCGGTGCGCCAGCCGGGCAAGGCATTTTCGGCCGGTAGTGGTGTCGGCTCGCACAGGGGATCGTCGGAGGTCGAGACTCGCGCCGCATCGGCAAGGTCCGGCCCCATGTCGATGCCTTCCTTGTAGGAAACGGCTTGCGGCTGCAGCGGAAAGCAGCCGCGGTAGAAATTCTTCTTCGTGTGATCGAAATTCCAGCGCAGCAATTCCTGCTTGCCGGCATCGGGAAGCGCAAAGATACGCAGCAATCGCGCGCGCTTTTCCGGCGTCAGCCAGTCATCGCCGGGAAAATCCCGGACCGCCAGGAAACCGATGCCTGCCGCGGCAGCCATGATCCTGGCGTCGGCGCGGTCGCGGGCGGGCGAGGGCGGCCCGAACAGGTCCGCAATGCCGATTGTTTCGATGTCCGGTGTCATCACGGTCCTGCCGCATCACGATAATCGATGACCTTGTATCAAAGCTTTTCAATTGACCCAATCGGCGTCGCCGCTACCTTGCCGCCTGTTCACTCCACCAACGGATTCAGGCGATGGCAAAATACGAAGGCGGATGCCTGTGCAAGGCGGTGCGCTACCGCACCGACGCCGACCCCATCAACGAGCGCATCTGTCACTGCCGGCTCTGCCAGAAGGCGATCGGCGCGGCCTTCAATGCGCGTGTTCTGTTCCGCATCGACGATGTGACGGTCGAGGGCCGGTTGGCCACGGTCAACACCTCGCCGGACCTCAAGCGCGGGTTTTGCCCGAACTGCGGCACAACGATGTTTTCGCGGCGCGATTCCGCCGGCATCATCGGCGTGACCACCGGTTCGCTGGACGACCCGTCGTTCTTCAGGCCACAGATGCATATGTGGACCGCCTCGAAACAGCCCTGGGTGATGCTTGACGACGGCTTGCCGCAATATGAAGGCGCTCCGCCGGCCTAGCTTCCTCCTTCTCGTCAACAGGACGACGTGCCCCGGGATGACCAAAAATTAATCCAAAGAGACACGCGATAGCCGGCAAAGCGTCATTGGCGGGCCATCTTTGTCACCCTATCTATGCGTCGCGGGCCCGGCATTCGAGGAGACGACGGATGAACGACAGCATCAGCACCCTGGACGAGCTTTTGAGCGATCCGATGGTCCTGCTTGTGATGGAGCGCGACCGTGTGCGCCCGGAACAGGTGCGCATGCTGCTTGAGCGGGCTCGCCGGCCTTCCCTCGATGAACCGGTTGTCCCGCCGGCGCATGTGATCGCCAGGACCTGCCAGAAACTGTGGCTGTGCCCCTGAGTAGCCTTGCGATCTTCCATGAACATCATTGGCCGGCCCGTGGGCCGGTTTGGATGCGGGTGGCGCGGCCCGCAAGCGTATTGCAATGTGTCCGCCGCCACGCGACGCTATGACGCCCGTTCGGGCCGCCAGCTTACAAATCCGTAAATTGATTCTGCGCCGCATAGCGGTATGGCTTGCCCGGCATTGATCGCCGCCGATCGTGCCTTCGCAAGTCCGATCCCTCCCGCATGGAACCGACATGGCTGATATCTGCACGCAAGGCGTCGACACGGGCTTTGTCGGCCTTGGATTTGCCAAGGTCGCTTTCCTCGGCCTTGTGCAAGGCATCACCGAACTGCTGCCGATCTCCTCGACCGCCCATATGCGCATCGTGCCGGCTGTGCTTGGCTGGCAGGACCCGGGCTCGGCTTTCTCCGCCGCCATGCAGCTGGCGGCCCTTGCAGCGGTGGTCAGCTACTTCTGGGGCGACGTGAGGGATCTCCTGTTTGGATCACTCGATGCCCTCACGCGCCGCGATTTTGCCGACCGGCATTTCCGTCTGGCGCTGTGGATCGTGCTGGCGACGATCCCCATTGTCATCGCCGGCGTGGCGCTCTCGGGCGTCCTCAACACCTGCAATTCGCCGTTGCGCAGTCTGAGCGTGATTGGCTGGGCCTGCATCGCCATGGCGGTCCTGCTGGCGCTGGCCGAGATTTTCGCCCGCCACAGGCGCACCGTGGGCGAAGCGTCGCTCGTCGACGCGCTCCTTGTCGGCGTCGCCCAGGTTGGCGCGCTTATCCCGGGCGTCTCTCGCTCTGGCTCGACCCTGACGGCGGCACTGGGGCTTGGCTTCAAGCGGGCGGAGGCTGCGCGTTTCTCGTTCCTGCTCGGGCTGCCGGCGATCGCGCTCGCCGGCCTCAAGGAATTGTGGGAACTGCACAAGGCGCATCTCGACGCCCATGGATGGTCGGTTCTGGGCGTGGGACTGCTCGTGGCCTCGATATCGGCCTTCTTCGCCATCTGGGGCCTGATGCGCGTGCTCGAACGCTTCTCCGCCTGGCCTTTCGTCATCTATCGCGGCGCGCTCGGGGTCGTCCTGCTGCTCGGCGTGGCTATGGGATGGCTAGCCTAGGCCGAACCGGCACGCTTGCGGTGTTGCGCTGCTGCAACCGCCTGGAGCGCATCAACCCATGCCCGAAGATGTGATCGGACGCCTTCATTGACTTCGGGCAATGTCCGCCCTTAACGTTCTGTTAACAAAAAACAGATGGCGGAGCCGCATGGCATCCTCGTTGGGTTTGCGCCGCAAGGCGAAGGGGCTGGGGCTTGCGATTGCCCTGATTGCTTTCTGTTCGGCGGCGAATTCCGCCTACGCGGCTCCCGCTTCCATGGTCATCGGCGGCTCGACCTCGCAGCCGATCGGCCACTATGATTTTTGCAAGATCCATGCCGCCGAGTGCTCCATCCGTTCACCCGACAGCGAGCCGGAACAGATGACTGGCAAGCTGTTGCGGGAGATCAGTGCCGTAAACCTTTCGGTCAACACGCGCGTCAAGCCGATGAGCGACATGGACAATTACGGCAAGGAGGAATGGTGGGCCTATCCGGACAATGGCTTCGGCGATTGCGAGGATTACGCGCTGGAAAAGCGGCGTGAGCTCACCAGCCTGGGCATCGCCATAGCCAATCTCCTGATGACGGTGGTTCGCAAGCCGGATGGCGAAGGCCATGCCGTGCTGACGGTACGCACCGACAAGGGCGACTTCATCCTCGACAATCTTGTCGACAAGGTTCGTCTCTGGAACCAGACGCCGTATCGCTATCTGAAAAGACAGGCGAGTGACAACACCGGGCGCTGGGTCTCCATTCTCGCCGGCGAAGAGAAGCTGGTCAGCGCCGTCAAATAGCCGTCGCGGGCCGTCCCCGGGCCATAGTCCACGCTTCCCCTGAGCAAATCCTTCATCGTACCGGCAAGCGGTGCTATCCACGACAACTCGTTGGAACCGACAATCCGGAACGCGCATGGATTTTTTGACACTCCTGCATTCGGCGCCCTTGTTGCTGACTTTGGTCAAGGCCGCGTTGCCGCACGCGCTTGCCACGACAATGGCGTTCGGCCAGTGGTTCGCTTCGGTGCCGCCGTGCCGTGACGTCGCCTTCGAGGCCGGCAGCTTTCTCGTCTGCGAGGTCGATCCAAAACTGTATTCGATCGAACTGTTCTGGAAAGATCAGGGCGGCAAGCCTTTTCAGTCGCTGCACAATCTCGACAACGCCCAGCGCGCGGCCGGCCGTACCATGCTGTTTGCCATCAATGCGGGCATGTATCACCCCGACCTCAGGCCGGTCGGCCTCTATGTCGAGCGCGGCCGGGAAATGGCCGGTGTGAAGACGGGATCGGGCAGCGGCAATTTTTCGCTGCAGCCGAACGGCATCTTCTATATCGGCGGCGGCAAGGCCGCGGTGCGGGCGACCAGGGACTTCGTCAGGCAGCGGCCAGCCACCGACTATGCAACGCAATCAGGGCCGATGCTGGTGATCGACGGCCAGCTTCACCCGAAATTCCGGTCCGACGGCACGTCGCGCAAGAGCCGCGATGGCGTCGGGGTGCGAAAGGATGGCGTCGCCGTCTTTGCCATCTCGAATGGCACGGTGACATTCCACGCCTTTGCCCGCCTGTTTCGCGACGCGCTCGGCTGCGACAACGCACTCTTTCTCGACGGCACGATATCGAGCCTGCTCGCTCCGGCCATTGGCCGCAACGACGACTACTGGAACCTGGGGCCGATGATCGGCGTCTTCAGGAAACGAGGCTGATGCATGGCGCCACCCCCTAGGTCCGGGCATCGCGCCTGCCGCGCAGTCTTATGACAATGACGGCCACGATGATCGCCGCCGCTATGGCCGCCATCACCGCCAGCCCGAACAGGCTGGTCGCGTCGAGTTCGGGCAGGCTGTCGGCCCCTTTCGCCACCAGCCAACCAGGCGACAGCACGACCGGCGCCCAGATGATCGCCGACAGGATGTTGGCGATCTGGAAGCGGCGTCGGTTCATGCCCATCATGCCCGCGACCAGCGGTACGGTGGCGCGGACCGGGCCGAAAAAGCGGCCGACGAAAACCGCGGCGAAACCGTAGCGATGGAAGAACAGGCGCGCCCTGGCGATCTCGCGGCGATAGCGGTTGAGCGGCCATTTGTGGACGACGCCGCGCCCAAGCCATTTGCCGAGAAAATAGGAGATGGTGTCGCCGAGCGCCGCACCGATCATCGCGGCGAGGAGAACGGGCAGGGGTTGGACGATACCGGCGCCCACCAGGCCGCCGACGATGATCAGCACCGTGGTGCCGGGCAACAGGATGCCGACCAGCACCAGCGATTCGCCGAAGGCCAGCAGCCCGACCACGAGGCCCGCCCAGGCCTGATGGTTCTCGATGAAACAAACGCTTTGGTCGATGAACGACTGCACGCAAGCTCCTTTTGAAAGTGTTCCTCAGCTGCCGCTGTCGAGCAGGCTTCTGAGTTCGTCGAGCTTGTCGTTGACGAGCCAGCCGCGTGGCCCGGCGCCTTTTCAAGAATTTTGGGAACGCCGGCGCAAACGCCGCATACCGTTCTCAACAGCCACATCATGGCGCTGTCAAGGCTTGGCCGGCCCGCCGCCGGCGACTGTCTGAAAGGGGCCACAGCTATGGTAAAAAACTTGATTCAAACTTTATTGGTAATTTCTCGTTCATAACTGGTCTGGTTGTCCGTCGGCCGTCGCCTTCGGTCTGTTGTGTTTGAGTACAGGTCCAGATGCGGTTATCAGGCGTCATCAGTTTCGTGATCGCATCGCTGTGCCTTGCCGGCTGTTCGTCGACGTCGGGCATGGACGCGCTCGACATGCAGAAGCCATCCAATGAAACGACCAGTTCGGTGGTGCGGCCAAGCGCGCCGATCGCGTCCGTTCCGGTGGCCAGGGCAAACGCGGCGCGCAAACGGGTTGAGGTTGCGTCCGCGGACGACACCGCTCGCCCCTTTGGCCTGGCGGAGGAAGAGACGGTGGCGTTTCCCGCACCCGAACTGCCAGACAGTGTCGAGCCGCCGATCGAGGAGGCTGCCCTGGTGTCGCCACCGAAGCTGTTGTCGCGGGCGGCACCGGCCATGCTCGCAGGACCGGTCACGCGCTACGGCTTCCGCGATGCCAAGCCGATCAATTTCGGCCGCTCGTCGCCCCGTCACCTTGCCGTGCACGGTGTCGACGTGTCGCGCTGGCAGGGCGACGTGAACTGGGAAAAGCTGCGCGCCCAGGGCGCCAACTTCGCCTACATCAAGGCAACCGACGGCGGCGACCATCTCGATCCGATGTTTATGAAGAACTGGCGCGGCGCGCAGGCCGCCGGGCTGAAGCGTGGCGCCTATCATTTCTTCTACTGGTGCCGTACCGCTGGCGAACAGGCCGACTGGTTCATCCGCAACGTGCCGAAGGTCGATGGTGCGCTGCCGCCGGTGATCGACGTCGAGTGGAACGGCGACTCCAGCTGCCAGCGCCGGCCGTCGCGCGAAAAGGTGCTGGAGAAGATGCAGGTGTTCATGGACAAGCTGGAGCGTCACTACGGCCAGCGGCCGATCATCTACACGTCGCCCGACTTCTATCGCGACAACCTTCAGGGCGCCTTCCCGGACTATCCCTTCTGGCTGCGTGCCGTGGCCCGGCATCCGTCGAAGGTCTATCCCGATCGCAAGTGGCTGTTCTGGCAGTATTCCGGCTCCGGCCTGTCGCATGGCGTGACCGGTCGCATCGACCTCAACGTCTTCCATGGCGATGAGCGGCAATGGCGCGCCTGGGCCGGCGGTGGCGGCCGGCAGATGATGGCTGACGCGGACTAGGCAGCGCGACTAATGGGCGCGCGAGCCGGAAGCTTCGCCGCGGGGCGCCTTGCCCGAGTGCCGGCGCGATTCGTCGAACGTGGCGAAGGCCAGAATCCCGGAAAATAAGCCGAAGCTGATCAGGACCGCCGCGATAACCATGATGTCGTAGCTGGGCACGTCCGTTCTCCGTTTGATGATTGCCATTGCCGGAGAAGACAGGATGAACGCAGGCAGGGCCTTGATCTGAGTCAACCAAGCCATTGAGGCGGCGCGCGATCCATTCATTGCTGCGATGGACAGACCTGGATTCGAATGCCCGGACCGTCGCCATGCGTCCGTTCAAGGCAATCCCACCGGGGTAACGAGCGGAGATGGCGCGCCTGGGCGGGCGGCGCGGGCCGGCAGATGATGGCCGACGCGGATCAAAGCGCTGGTTCGGATTCTTATTGCAGCTGAGCGCTGCGGCTGTTGCGTTCCTCGCTCAGCCGCAGCGCCGTCCTCAACCCCATGATCTCGGAAATCGCCGCGTCGATCATGGCCAGAAGCGTCAGCGTGTCGTGCTGGCTTGGATCGGCCCTGACATAGGCAAGCTGGTTCACGATGTCCTTGTCGTCGTCGGCTTCGTCGTTCATGTCCGTCTCCCGACTTGCAGCCTCGCGAAAGTTCCCGGCCCTTTTTAAGCCGATCGCCTCAGTCGTCAAATTACGCTTCAGCAATTCAGTGCGCGTGAGGCGCCGGCATTGGTGTTTTGCGAATAAGCGAGACATTGCCGCCGCGGTGCTGTCTAGTGCCGGTTCCTGTACTCCGGGGGGATCAGGGTGGAGCTCCAATTTCTGCTTGTCGGATTTGCCTGCGCGGTCGCCGGCATGTTGTCGTTCATCACCTTCGTGAAATGGCGGGAGGTGCAGGCCCTCAGCCACTGGTTGCCGACGCCGGGAAAGATCATTTCGTCGCGCGCCGAGGCGCGTGAGGTGAGAGTCTCGGGCGTTGGCCCGGACAGCAATGACACCACCGAAATCCGCAATTTTCCGGCGATCACCTTCGAATACAAGGTGGGCGGCAAGACATTTCGCGGCTCGCGTTACAGTGTGAAAGAGAATTTGGGAAATTTCGAAGTCGCTGAAACCCTGGCGCAGTTTCCGCGCGGCGCCGAGGTGACTGTCTTTTACAATCCGGCCGATCCGAGCAAGGCGGTGATCGAGCGCACCTTTCCCGATGGCGCCTTCAAATTCATGGCCAAGCTGTCGGCGGGACTGGTGATCGGCACAGTGGTTCTGGTGTTTTCCGTTGGCGGCGTCCTGGAGGGGATCAGGCCGCATCTGGCCAAGCCGCAGAATCTCGGGGCGGCGGCGCTGCTGTTGTTCATGGGCCTGTTCGTCCTGCGCATGGGTTTCGCCCAGAAGGCGCTTGCCAGGCAAGCGGTGCAATGGCCGGTCGCCGCCGGCCGCATCGATGCGTCGGGCCTGCAGACGATCCGCGCCAATGGCAGCTATCGCTGGCGCACCGTCTTTCGGTCGCGCATCGTCTACAGCTATGGCGTCGCCGGACAGCGCTACAGCGCCGATCGTGTCACCTTCGGCGTCAGCGTGACGGCCTCGCTGCCCGGCCTCGTCAGCGGCCAGGCCAGGCGCTATGCCGAAGGCAGCAAGGTCGACGTGCACTATGACCCGGCCAATCCCGCCTCGGCGGTGCTCGAATGCCGGGTGCGCGGGCTCTGGCTGCTGTGGGTTTGCTCGCTGGGCTTTCTCGGCGCCGCCGCCTGGCTGGTCGTTTGAGGCGCGCCTGCTTTCATGACGAGGCATTCAATGATCACTGGCAAACCGGCCTTGTTCTTCCTGGCTCTGCTCGGCGCCGTGCAGGCAGCGAGCGCAAAAGAGTGTCTGTTGAGCCACGCCACCTATCGCGAGCCGCGTTCGGGTGCGGTCATGCAATTCCGGCCGCTCCACAATGAGCCGGCAGCGCTGACGGCCGAAGTGTTTTCGCTGACCGTGCCGAAGACCGATATAAGCCTGCCGGCCGACATCACCTGGACCAATGGCAGGAATTCATTTCCGCTCGGCACTATCCGCCACACCTGCACCGACGACGACCGCGAGGCGGGGCTGGAGGATGGCAGCGGGCTGTGCCGGATATGGATAGGCCAGGTCTATGCCTTGACCGGAGGCGGCGCCGAGCAGCTTAACTCGCGCGAAGCGACGCCGGCGCCGAAAGGGCTGTTGCTGCCTGATTTCGGCGCTGCTTTCACCGAATTTGCCGACTTCGCCAAAGCCAATCGGAACGGCTCGGCATGGGACGCCTTCACTTTGGCGGGATGCAGCGATGAATAGCGTCATGAGATCGTTCGCTTGGGCCTGCGCGCTGTTTGCATCAGCGACGATATCAGCTGCAGCACATGCGGATGAGCCCGCGCCGTCGCGCCCGCCGATCGACAAATGCGTCTGGGAAAAAATGACCGACAAGACGGTCGGGCTGGCCGCCTGGGTGCAGCGCTGCGATTTCGGCTTCCGCCAGATCCATTTCGAATTCGTCGGCAACGCACTTGCCATCAAATACAGCGATGGCGGTGCGGCCGATCCTCTGGTCGAGGTGTTCGACATCAAGTCAGGCGAAACCGCCGAAGCCGCAGTGCTACGCCTGTTGCTGGAAAAGACCGACAAGGCCGTCAGCGCCCGCTGTGTGCTGGCGCCCTACACCGAGGGCACCGTGCCCGTCGGCGTCAAACGCTACACATTCAGCCCTAATGCCGCCTATGCGAAAGAGCTGAAGGCGCTCGCCAACCCCGACGAGGTTCCCGAACCGCCTTGCGGCGACTGGGGCGAAATGCCCGACGGCATCCAGTATTTCGAGGTGCCGGCGGGTGAGGGGCGGAAAGTGCTGTTCGTCCGCATCGGCCAGGACGAGCCGTTGTTTGACGAGCAGACGTTGCGGGTGTTGCCGGCGGGTTAGGCGCCGGCAGTCAAAGTGCGATCAGGAGTGCCTCTTGTCTACTCCTACAATGGGAAGGGATTGGGCGCCGGATGGCGGCAGGAGCATCACTGCTTTTTTGCTGGCGGCTGCCGTATCCTTAGCATTTCAATTCGTTTTGAAATTAGAGCCGCTGCCGAAGCGATATTAGTAGGAGTTCCGGTAAGCTGCGAAAGTCTGTGGATGTCTCGGCGGTACTCAAAAGCCACAAATGGCGGAACTAAGAAGTTTCTCGCGAATATATCGGCCTGATCCTCGACACTTTCGAGGGAGTTCATGTTTGTGAGTTGTGGAGTGTAGCCCAGAAGATCTTTCTGTTTAGCTCCATCTATATGCGCATGCAAAAGCAGGTGTCCTAACTCGTGCGCAAGTATTCTGCGGCACTCTTGATCTCCATCGCAAGCACTATCGTAGATTGTCTCTCTTACAAAGATGCGCGGTGGGTCATTCGTCGCATATGCGGTCTTATCCAGCTCAATATCTCGCCGAATCATCAATTTGAAATCGGGTAGAATCTCTTTCAGCTTAAATTCTAGGATTTCAATTATATCAACGTAGAGTTTGTCCGATATGCCGAACGAGCCTCTAAATTGGCGGGCACGTTCGGCGATGTCGAGTTCACTCAGCTTTTCAGAATTAAAGCGATCCAGGGACTTCATCGTATCCTCCTGGCCGCGCTGTGGTTTAGGCCTTCGGTCGTGGACGGGCCTCGGCGGCTACTTGCGGCTTCGGGCCGAGCATAGCGATCAGATACTCATGCGGCACCCCAAAAAGTGCCGCGAGCTGATCCAGAATGTGATCTGTCGGCCAAATTTCCCCGTTTTCCACACTGGTGATGTACGCACTGCCTGCGCCAATGAGCTTTCCGAGTTGATTTTGTGACCACCTCTTCTCGCGGCGGGTGCGTTCAATGAAAGCCCCGAATTTTTCTGGACTGCCGTTCTTCATGAAAGTCTCCTAGGATTCTTCGCCCGACTCTCGGTTCTCAGCTGCACCCGCTCGTGGCGCCGCACGTATCGCACTTCTCGCAAGTCCCGTTCCTTACCATGGTGAAATTCTGGCACTCGGAGCAGGAATTGCCGGTGTAGCCCTGGAGCAATGACTTGGCGCGGCGGTCGGCCGCGAGTTTCTTCGCCTCGGCTGCTTCCTGGGCCGCCGTGTCGGTGAACAGCGCCGCGGTGGTATCGGTCGAGGCATCGGAGGCCGCTTCCTCGAAGGCGATGTCCTCGGCCAGTTCCTTGGCCCGCTCCTCATAGTCGCGCTTGTAGGCGATCGCCTCGTCGCTCGCCGGCTTCAACGCCAGCACGTTGGAGCCGGAGAAGGCCGTCGGCGCCGAGCGGGTAGGGCTGCCGGAGCCGGCAAAGCCCTTCGGCTCGCTGCCGCTTGCCCTCGACACCAGCTTCACCGGCGAGCCGCGGGTCAGGCCCTTGGAGACGGCGTCGGTCTTGCCTTCGCTGATGCCGCGGCCAAGCGCTGTGTTGGAGAAGTCCGACTGGTCGACATGGGCGAGATCGTTGCGGCCGAGATAGGAGATGGCCAGTTCACGGAACACGTAGTCGAGGATCGATGTCGCGCTCTTGATGGCATCGTTGCCGATGACCATGCCGGCCGGCTCGAACTTGGTGAAGGTGAAGGCGTGCACATATTCGTCGAGCGGCACGCCATATTGCAGGCCGAGCGAGATCGCGATGGCGAAGTTGTTGAGAAGGCCACGCAGCGTGGCACCCTCCTTGTTCATGTCGATGAAGATCTCGCCGAGACGGCCATCGTCATATTCGCCGGTGCGCAGGAAGATGGTGTTGCCGCCGATCTTGGCCTTCTGCGTATAACCCTTGCGGCGGCCGGGCAGCTTTTCCTGCTCGCGCGACACACGCTCGATGATGCGCTCGACGATCCGCTCGGTGATCTGCGCCGCGCGCGCCGCCGCCGGTGCCTGGATCAACTGCTCGACCGCATCGTCCTCGTCCTCCTCGCCATCGGCGAGCAGCGAGGCATTGAGCGGCTGCGACAGCTTCGAGCCGTCGCGGTAGAGCGCGTTGGCCTTCAGCGCCAGCTTCCACGACAGCATGTAGGCGCTCTTGGCGTCCTCCACCGTCGCGTCGTTCGGCATGTTGATGGTCTTGGAGATGGCGCCGGAGATGAAGGGCTGTGCCGCCGCCATCATCTGGATGTGGCTGTTGATCGAAAGCGAGCGCTTGCCGATCTTGCCGCACGGGCTGGCGCAGTCGAATACGGCGAGGTGTTCGGCCTTGAGGAAAGGAGCGCCTTCCAGCGTCATCGCACCGCAGACATGGATGTTGGCGGCCTCGATATCCTTCCGGGAGAAACCCAGCGCCGGCAGCATTTCGAACGAGAAGTCGTTGAGCTGCTCGTCGGTGAAGCCAAAAGTCTCCTTCACCCAGTCGGCGCCGAGCGTCCACTGGTTGAAGACGAACTTGATGTCGAAGGCCGACTTAAGCGCGGCATTGAGCGCCGCGATCTTGTCGTCGCCAAAACCCTTGGCCTTGAGCGAGCCGGGGTTGATCGCGGGCGCCTGGTTGAGATTGCCGTGACCGACCGCATAGGCCTCGATCTCGGCAATCTGGCTCTCGGAGTAGCCCAACGTGCGCAGCGCTTCCGGCACCGCGCGGTTGATGATCTTGAAATAGCCGCCGCCGGCGAGCTTCTTGAACTTCACCAGGGCGAAGTCGGGCTCGATGCCGGTGGTGTCGCAATCCATGACCAGGCCGATCGTGCCGGTGGGCGCGATCACGGTTGCCTGCGCGTTGCGGTAGCCATGCTCCTCGCCGAGTTCGATGGCGCGATCCCAGGCGGCCTTGGCGTGGGTGGCCAAATCCTGCTGCTTCAGGTCCGACGCCACGAGAGGCACTGGATTGACCGCGAGTTTCTCGTAGCCGTCCTTGTCGCCATAGGCGGCGCGGCGATGGTTGCGCATGACGCGCAGCATGTTCTGGGCGTTGCGGTCATAGTCCGGGAAGGCGCCGAGCTCGGAAGCCATTTCCGCCGAGGTGGAATAGGCGACGCCGGTCATGATCGCGGTCAGCGCGGCGCAGATGGCGCGGCCCTCATCGGAGTCGTAGGGAATGCCCGAGGTCATCAGCAGGCCGCCAATATTGGCATAGCCGAGGCCGAGGGTGCGGTAGTCGTAGGAGAGCTTGGCGATCTCCTTCGACGGGAACTGCGCCATCATCACCGAGATTTCGAGAACCATGGTCCACAGCCGCACGGTATGCTCGTAGGCAGCGATATCGATCGTGCCGTCGGCATTGCGGTAGGGAAGCAGATTGATCGAGGCGAGGTTGCAGGCCGTGTCGTCGAGGAACATGTATTCCGAGCACGGGTTGGAGGCCCGGATCGCACCGGCGGAGGCGCAGGTGTGCCAGTCGTTCATCGTCGTGTTGAAATGCAGGCCGGGATCAGCGGAAGCCCAGGCGGCGTAGCCGATCTTTTCCCAGAGGTCGCGAGCCTTCAGCGTCTTCAAGACCTTGCCGTCCTTGCGGGCGGTCAGGTGCCAGTCGGCGTCGGTCTCGACGGCGCGCAGGAAATTGTCCTTCAGCGACACCGAATTGTTGGAGTTCTGGCCCGAAACGGTGAGGTAGGCGTCAGAATCCCAGTCAGTGTCGTAGGTCTTGAACGACATCGAGGTGTAGCCCTGCTTGGCGAACTGGATGACGCGGTAGATGTAGTTTTCCGGCACCGCCGACTTCTTGGCCAACTTGATCTCGCGCTTCAGCGCCGTGTTGATGGTCGGATCGAAGCAGTCGTCGTCATGGCCTTCGCAATTGACGCAGGCCTTCATGATCGCTTCGAGATGCTTCTTGACGATCTTGGAACCGGTCACCAGCGAGGCGACCTTCTGCTCTTCGTTGACCTTCCAGTCGATGAATTCCTCGATATCGGGATGGTCGGCGTCGACGATGACCATTTTCGCCGCTCGGCGCGTCGTGCCGCCCGACTTGATGGCGCCAGCGGCGCGGTCGCCGATCTTGAGGAAGCTCATCAGGCCGGACGAGCGGCCGCCGCCGGACAGCTTTTCGCCTTCGCCGCGCAGCAGCGAGAAGTTCGAGCCGGTGCCGGAGCCATATTTGAACAGGCGCGCCTCGCGCACCCACAGATCCATGATGCCGCCCTCGTTGACGAGGTCATCCTGCACGCCCTGGATGAAGCAAGCATGCGGCTGCGGATGCTCGTAGGACGACTTCGACTTGGTCAGCTTGCCGGTGAAGGGGTCGACATAGAAGTGACCCTGGCTCGGACCGTCGATGCCATAGGCCCAGTGCAGGCCGGTGTTGAACCATTGCGGCGAGTTCGGCGCGACGCGCTGCGTCGCCAGCATATAGGCAAGCTCGTCGCGGAAGGCGCGCGCGTCTTCCTCCGACGCCTTGAAGTAGCCGCCCTTCCAGCCCCAATAGGTCCAGGTGCCGGCCAGCCGGTCGAAGACCTGGCGGGCGTCGATCTCGGAACCATAGCGCTCGGCTTCCGGCAGCTTGGCGAGTTCCGCTTCATCGGCGACGGAGCGCCACAGAAAGGAGGGGACGTCGTTCTCCTCGACCTTCTTCAGGCGCGCGGGGACGCCGGCCTTGCGGAAGTATTTTTGGGCCAGGATGTCCGCGGCGACCTGGGAGAACTGCGCCGGCACATCGATGTTGTCCAAGCGGAACACCACCGAGCCATCCGGATTCTTGATCTCAGAAAGCGCCTTGCGGAATTCGATCTCCGCATAAGCAGATTGGCCTGGCTTGGTGAAACGACGCTCGATGCGCATTGGTCCGATCCCTTTTGTCCATATATAGCGCTTTCATCAGGGGATTTCTGCCCCCAAAAGACGAAACGCGCAGTCCGCCGTTTGCCGGCATTTCGAACAATGCCGGCATCTCCACTTCGCGGGCGCGGCCACGCACACGACAAATCGCCTTGCCGGGCGTTTGCCGAAGCTGCCAATCGACCCCGCGGGTCCCTCAAGACTGAATTTTTCGATTCCCTCACCCGAGGGAAATTCACACTATCTAGCGTCGAACCTAGCTGCAAACACTAAATATAGTATTAACAGACAATTTATTCCAGTCCGACAATTCTCCCTTTCGTCGCCCCATCACCCCACGATCCCAACGCTTCCGCCGGCCTCGTAAACAGGCGAAAATGCGGGCAAAACGCACATAATCCGGGAAAAAGACCGGGCTCAGAACTTTCCGGTCGCGCTCTCAACAGGAGCACATGGCCTATAAAAGGCGACTCGTTTCGAGCCGTCAAGGATTCGTTTGCGTAGCTTTTGTGACCCCAACATCTTGTGTGTCACACATGTGGATAACGGGGATAGAATTGACCGCTGTGGCGGCCATTTTTCCGCCGGCAGGTATGCGCGATCCCGGTGCGTGTACGCGGACTGCGGAAATATTGTGCCGCGAACTCAAAAAGCCCGGCACGCCGGTGCGCCAGGGATCAGCCGTAATGCAGCTTCGGCTTGGGTTCAGTTCCGGTGAACTGGACGCCGAGTCGGTCGCTGCGGCGCCAGCGGACCTCGCAGCGATAGGCGACGCCGTCGAGCGGCACATAGAGAAGGAAATGATCGGGAACCCGGGCCTCGAGCGGTATTTTCAGTTCGGCGCCGCCCGCATGCTGGTTACGCACCATGCAACTCACTTCGGAATTCTGGATACCGGTGATGATCGTTCCACCCTTGAGCACGCGCGGACGATGCTCGCGCTGGGGCTCGGTGGACTCTTGCTGAAGTGGGTTTACAGGGTTCGCCATCGATGAAACGCGCCAGATTGGCCAATTTCTACCGAAGAAAAATTAGCAAACCATTCACGCGATACATCACATGGTTGTGAAATGATTACGATCCACGCACGGGGTGGAGGGCCTGCGCCCTAGGAGAACCTGCGTGGGTCGGCGCAGAAATAGGCGATGATCTGACACAGGTCCGGTTCATTGACCATGCGCACCGCTTCGCTGGAATTGACCCATTTGCGGATGCGGGAGTGCTTTTCCTTCCAGCGGTCGGCGACCTTGTCGACGTGCAGCGGATACACCAGCACCTCGCAAGGCACTTCTTCGCCCGAAGCCAGCACCTTGGCGTAGAAATAGCGGCCGGCTTC
>NZ_RZSJ01000469.1:0-5060 GCF_003998025.1 Mesorhizobium sp. M8A.F.Ca.ET.021.01.1.1 | reverse complement strand
GGCCGAGCATGCGATGCGTCTCGCCGCCAGCATCCTCCAGCGCTTCACCAAGAACCATGAAACCACCGCACTCGCCATGGACCGGCTTCTTCGCGGCGAAACGCGCCATTCCCGCATGGAAATTCATTGCGGCTGCGAGTGTGCCGGCGTGAAGCTCGGGGTAGCCGCCGGGCAGCCAGCAGACATCACAATCCTCGTCGGGCGCTTGGTCGGCGAGCGGCGAGAACGGAACGATTTCCGCGCCGGCCTTGCGCCAACAGGCGGCGACATGCGGATAAAGGAAGCTGAAGGCGGCGTCCTCTGCCAGCGCGATGCGTTGGCCGGGCGGCCGCAGCGCGTCGGCAAAGTCGCCAACTGCCGGGGCGAGGGGTGTTGCCAGCGCCATGATCGCATCGAGGTCGAGCGACTTCTCGGCCATGTCGGCGAGCCGATCGAGATGCGCCACCAGGTCGTCATATTCGCCGGCCTGGACGAGGCCGAGATGGCGTTCGGGCAAATTGAGCGTGGGATCGCGCAGGATGGCGCCGACGACGGGCAGTCCGATCGCCTCGATGGCGTCGCCGGAGAGCCGACGGTGGCGCTCGCTACCCAGCCGGTTCAGCACCGCGCCCGCCATGTGCACATCCGGATCGTAGGTGGCAAAGCCCTTGGCGACGGCCGCCGCCGTGGTCGACTGGCCCGACACGTCGAGCACCAGCAGCACCGGCAGGCCGTAAAGCCGCGCCAGATCGGCGGCCGAACCGGTGCGCCCCTGCGCGGCCGGGATGCCGTCGAACAGACCCATGGCGCTTTCGAGGATGACGAAATCGGCATCGTCGGCCGCCTGTGCGGCCAGCGCATTGAGCAGCGACGGCGACATCGCCCAGCTGTCGAGATTGACGCCGGACAGGCCGGTGGCGGCGGTGTGGAAGCCGGGATCGATATAGTCAGGGCCGGATTTGGCGCCGCGCACCTTCAGGCCGCGCCGGGTCAGCGCGCGCAAGATGCCGATGGTAACGCTGGTCTTGCCAGAACCGGAGCGTGGCGCGCCGATGATGATCGCGCGCGCGGTCATGCTTGCCCAGCCAGTGCCGCGCGCATGGCGACGATGCCGCCGACGACGATCAATGCCGGTGAGGCAAGCCCGGCCGCCGCCGCTGCCTCGGCAATGGTGGCGAGCGTGGCGACGACGGTCCGCTCCTGCGGCGTCGTCGCGGCGACGATCACGGCCGCCGGCGTCGATGGCGCAAGCCCGCCGTCGAGCAGGGCTGCCGCTATGACAGGCAGATTGGCCATGCCCATATAGACGACGACCGGCTGGCCGGTACGGGCGATTGCCGCCCAGTCGATGTCGTCATCGGTGCCAGCGGCGTGGCCGGTCGCCAGAATGACAGCCTTGTTGATGCCGCGCATGGTGGCCGGGATACCGGTGGCCGCCAATGCGCTGAGGCCCGATGTCAGGCCCGGCAGCACACGGAATGGGATGTTTTCGCGCGCCAGTGCCAGCGCCTCCTCGCCGCCACGGCCGAAAATATAAGGGTCGCCGCCCTTCAGCCTGACGACGCGGCGGCCTTCACGCGCCAGCCGCACCAGCAAAGCGGTGATGTCGTCCTGCTTCATCGAGGGTTGGCCGCCGCGTTTTCCAGCAAAGAAAAGCTCGGCGTTTCCGGCTACCGCGACCACGTCAGGCGAAACCAGCGCGTCGTAGACCAGTGCGTCCGCTTCGGCCAGTGCCGCCAGCACTTCCAGCGTCAGGCAACCCGGGTCGCCGGGGCCGGCGCCGGCCAGCCAGACATGGCCGGGCTCGAGCGGACGCGGCTTGAAGTTCAGACGCGCGAGCGCCTGTTCGAGCGTGGCGTTTTCGCCTTTGTTTTTGGTGCTGCCGCTCACAATCCGTCCCGTCCGCGAAAACGCCGCTGATAATGGGCGTCGTACAATGAACTCTCGCCAAAGCCTTCCGCCGCCAGCGAGCGGCCGACGAAGATAAGCGCCGTACGCTCCATCGGATCGGCGGCGAGCTTTGCCTCGATGGTCTCCAACGTGCCGGTCAGCACGCGCTCGTCCGGCCAGGAGGCGCGGAAGACGATCGCGACCGGGCAATCGCCGCCATAGTGCGGTGTCAGTTCGGCGACGACGCGGTCGATGGCATGGATGGCAAGATGAATGGCCAGCGTGGCGCCGGTGCGGCCGAAACCGGCCAGCGTTTCGCCAGGCGGCATTTTAGAGGCGCGGCCGGAAACGCGGGTCAGCACCAGGCTTTGCGCGACTTCGGGAATGGTCAGCTCGCGGCGAAGTGCGGCGGCCGCCGCCGCGAAGGAAGGGACGCCCGGCGTCAGCGTGTAGGGGATGCCATGCTTTTCCAGCCGGCGGATCTGCTCGGCAACCGCGCTCCACACCGACAGGTCGCCGGAGTGCAGACGGGCAACGTCATGGCCGGCCTTGTGGGCCGCCACATATTCAGCCTCGATCTCGTCGAGCGACATCGGCGCGGTGTCGATCAGCTTCGTTCCCGGCGCGCAATGCTGCAGCAATTCCGGCGCGACGATGGAGCCGGCATGGAGGCAGACGGGGCAACTCGCCAAGAGCCTTGCGCCACGCAGCGTGATGAGGTCGGCGGCACCGGGACCGGCGCCGATGAAATGGACGGTCATTCGGCGTCTCCGCTGATGGCGATGGCGCAGGTGACCGCGCCGAGCACCGTGCGCGGACCAAGCAGGCTGGCGCCTTTGCCGGCGACGGCAAGGGCCGACGCTTCGGAAACCGATGGTGTGCCGGCCAGGTCCCGCGAGAGGCTGGAGCTGCTGAGCGTCCGTGGCGAGGCTGCCTGGAGAGCTGCGTCATCGACGATGATGACCGGAAGGTTCAGCGCGCGGCCGGCGGCAGCGATCGCGTCTTCATCCTTCTTGAGCGCCGCGGTGGCCAGGGCCGAAAGAGCCGACATCGCCAGCCCATGCGCTTCGAGCGCGGTTTCTATCGCCGCGAGCACGTCCTCGACGGTGACGCCTTTTCGGCTGCCGATGCCCGCGACCATCATGGCTTGACCCAGCTCCATTGCGTGACAGGCATGGCCGGCCGCCACGCCTGCATCGAGCCGACAGGCGAAGCGCGGGAAATGCCTATCCTGACAAGATCGCCGCCGCGCCTAGTGTGCTGGGCGAGAAGCAGGGCTTCCATCTCCAGCGTCACCGCGTTGGCGACGAGACGGCCGCCTGCGCGCAGCGCCTTGATGGCGGCGTTCAAGACACCGGTGTCGCTGCCGCCGCCGCCGATGAAGATCGCATCGGGCGTCGCTAGTTTGGCCAGTGCCTTGGGCGCGCTGCCTTCCACAATGACGAGGCCGGGAACACCACAGGCAACGGCATTGTGGCCGATGCGGGCGGCGCGGGCCGGGTCGGCCTCGATGGCGATGGCGCGCAGCGAAGGGTGGGCGAGCATCCATTCGATGCCGATGGAGCCTGAGCCGGCGCCGATATCCCACAGCACTTCGCCGCGTCTCGGCGCCAGCGCCGACAGGGTGATGGCGCGGATTTCGCGTTTGGTGATCTGGCCGTCATGCTCGAACATATGATCGGCAAGGCCCGATGTGAGGGGCAGCACGCGCCCTTGCGGATTCGAATCAATCTCGATCGCCAGCACGTTGAGTGGATTGATGTTTTCCAGATTGAAGGCATCGGCACGCGCTGAGCGCAATGTCTCCTTCGGTCCGCCCAACGCCTCCAGCACCGTCAACCGTGAAGCGCCGAAGTCGAGCTCGGTGAGCAGGCGGGCAATTGCAGCGGGCGCGTCGCCATCCGACGTCAGCGCCAGGATGCGCGCGTTGGGCTGCAGCAGCGGGCGGATCAGGTCGACCGGGTGGCCGTGCAACGAGATGATCTCGATGTCCTGCAGCGCCCAGCCGAGCCGCGCCGCGGCCAGCGAAATCGCCGACGGAGCTGATATGACATGCATCTCCTGTGGCTGGACCTTGCGGGCGAGGGTGGCGCCGACACCGTGAAAGAACGGGTCGCCGGAGGCGAGCACACAGACATTCCTGCCGGTGAGCGCCAGGACATCGGCCATCCCGGCATCGAAAGGAACCGGCCAGGGGCATGGCTTACCCCTGGCGAAAGAAGCGACTAGCGCCAGGTGCCGCTTGCCACCGAAGATGAACTCCGCCTCGGCGATCCGACGCTTGGCCTCGTCGCCGAGACCCGCTAAACCGTCCTCGCCGATGCCGACTACCGTAAGCCATTTTGGCGTTGGCTGATTTTTTGACATGTCGCGCCGCCCCTCATCCGCCTGCCGGCACCTTCTCCCCGTATAGTGACGGGGAGAAGGGAGAAGCTCCGGCGCCGACGCCTCCCTCTCCCCGTCCTTCACGCGGAGAGGGTAAGGGTGAGGGGCAGCGCCGACGATGTTTGACATGGTGCCCATGAAGAAGATTCTGATCCTCGGCGGCACAACAGAAGCGCGCCAATTGGCCGGAAAACTGGTGGAGGATTTCCTCGTCACGCTTTCTCTGGCCGGCCGCACGGAAAGCCCGGTTGCGCAGGGCGTGCCGGTGCGAAGCGGTGGATTCGGCGGCGCCGATGGACTGGCCGCATATCTCAGGGAGACCGGCACTGGTCTGCTGATCGACGCCACGCATCCCTACGCGGCGCGGATCTCCGCCAATGCTGCAATGGCCGCGCGCAAGACCGGCGTGCCGATCCTTGCCTTGCGGCGCCCGGGGTGGGAGGCCGTAGAAGGCGACCGCTGGCTTGAGATCGATAGCGTTGCTGGCGCCGCGCGGGCGCTTGGCGAGGTGCCGCGCCGCGTGTTTCTGGCGCTTGGCCGGCAGGAGGTCGCCGCCTTCGAAGCCGCACCCCAGCACCACTATCTCATCCGCAGCGTCGATCCGGTCGAGCCGAAGCTGGGTGTGCCCGACGCCGACTATCTGCTGGCGCGGGGCCCGTTTCACGAGAGGGAAGAACGCGCTTTGCTCGAAAAGCATCACATAGGTGTCGTGGTGTCGAAGAACAGCGGTGGCGCGGCGACATACGGGAAGATTGCCGCGGCGCGAACGCTCGGCATCGAGGTGGTCATGGTGCGCAGGCCCTGTC
>NZ_RZSJ01000468.1:0-5074 GCF_003998025.1 Mesorhizobium sp. M8A.F.Ca.ET.021.01.1.1 | reverse complement strand
CCTTGGCGGCTTCCTTTTCTGCCAACGCCTGCGCCTTGGCGGCTTCCTTGGCCTGTTTGGCGGCCTCAATGGCAGCCAGCCTCTGCTCCTCGGCCTTCTTCTTGGCCGCGTTCTCGGCGTCGAGTGCGGCCATCTTGCGGCCGGCGGGCGAATCGATGCGGCCCATGCGCGCCGTCTCGGTCACCGAACCGTCGGTGTTGAGGGACGGCGGATCGATCGGCACGCGTTCTCCACGGGCCCGGCGCTTGGACCAATCGGAGACGATGCTGGCTTCTTTGATACCGGCAATGGTCGGTTTTGGTGGCGGCACGCTGGCCTTGAGCGCGCTGTTGAAGGCCGCGTCATACGTGCTTTGATAGGCGTTGTAGGCGCTCTTCAGCGAATCCGGTTGTGTGGTCGCCGGGCAGGCGCCGGTCGGATCGAAGGTCTGGCCGTCGGCGGCAACCTGGTTGAAGACGTAGCGCTTCTCGCAGACGTCGACCTTCGGCGGCACCTTGGTGACCTCGAAATTGTCGTAGCCGACCTTCAGCATCTTCCAGAACTCATAGTTCGGGTCGTTGCGGTAGCGCGCCATGTTGGCCGCGGTCATGCGGAACGGAAAGGCCTGGATCTGGAATTCGGTCTGTCCGCCCTGGAAGGCATCGCGGCCGAAGGCATAGATCTGTTCGATCTGCGCATCGGTCATCGAATAGCAGCCCGACGACGAGCAGGCGCCATGCACCATCAGGTTCTGGCCCGTGCGGCCATTGGCACGGTCATAGGCGTTGGGGAAGCCGATGTTGAAGGACAGATGGTAGTTCGAGCGCGGGTTCATCTGCGACGGCCGCACCGTATAGAAACCTTCCGGCGCCTGGCGGTCGCCCTCGGTGTATTTCGGCCCGAGCTTGCCCGACCATTTGCAGATATCGTAGCTCGCCACCATGTCGTAGCGACCATTGGTCTTGGCCTTCCAGATTTCGAGCTTGCCTTCTTCCTTGAAGATACGGGCCATTACCGACGAGGTGCGGATCATGCCCTTGGCCTTCATATCGGCCAGGATCTTGTCGGGCAGCGGCTTGTTGGCTTCCGGGGCAAAATCCTTCATCGACGAATCATTGCAGCCGGCAACGACTATCGAGGCAATGAGGATTCCGGTGCGGGCGAACTTGGCAAACATGGATACGGCTATGTCTTTTTCCTCGGGCCAAAGGCTTCGCAACAGCCGAGCCCGTATGCTGAACACCGACGGACCGTAAGCCCGTTAACCTTGAAAATTCCTTACCGCAAGCTTCGACAAACCCCTCACGGCAATTTCATTGAACCGAATCCGGCGGCATTTTTGTGGCGAAAGCGCTCATTGCCGCCACATTGCCGTGGGCACGGGGCTTCGATGGTCCCATTGTGCCGTCAGACGGTCAGAGGCTACGGCCCATCGCCAGGTATTTCTCGCGGCGCTGTTCACGGAAATCGGTGTTGGCGCCGGCGAATTCCTTCATCGTCTTGGCGATAAGGTCGCCGGTCGCGGCTATCACCGTTTCGGGCGCGCGCTGGGCGCCGCCCATCGGCTCGGGGATGATGGCATCGATGATCTTCAGTTCGAGAAGATCCTGCGCGGTGATCTTCATGTTGGTCGCCGCGTCCTTGGAGCGCGTCGTGTCGCGCCACAGGATGGAGGCGGCGCCTTCCGGCGAAATCACAGAATAGATGGCATGTTCGAGCATGTAGACGCGGTTGGCGGTGGCGATCGCGATGGCGCCGCCGGAACCGCCTTCGCCGATGACGACCGAGATCGACGGCACCTTGAGCGCCAGGCAGGCAGACGTCGAGCGGGCAATGGCTTCGGCCTGGCCGCGCTCCTCGGCGCCGACGCCGGGATAGGCGCCCGCCGTGTCGACCAGGGTCAAAAGCGGAATCTTGAAGCGGTCGGCGAGTTCCATCAGCCGCACCGCCTTGCGATACCCTTCAGGACGCACCGAGCCGAAATTGTGCTTCAGGCGGCTCGCCGTGTCGGAACCCTTTTCCTGGCCGAGGATCGCGACAGGTTCGCCGCGGAAACGGGCAAAGCCGCCGACGATCGCCTGATCCTCGCCAAAATTGCGGTCGCCGGCGAGCGGCGTGAAGTCGCTGAACAGGCCCTTGATGTAGTCGACGCAGTGCGGCCGGTCGGAATGGCGCGCCACTTGCACCTTCTGCCACGGCGTCAGTGCCTTGTAGAGTTCGCGCAGCGCGTCGCGCGAACGCTTCTCGAGCCTGGTGATCTCGTCGGCGACATCGACCGCCTCGCCGTTCTCGGCAAGCTTCTTGAGCTCGAGGATCTTGAGCTCAAGATCCTGCACCGGCTTTTCGAAATCGAGGTAATTGTACATGCTTGAGCGGACCGATGCGTCGGAAGGCAAGGACTGCGGAACCGTTGAAACCAAGGCTCCGGGCGGTGAAATGTCGTCCTCACATAGCGATATGAGGCCTAGTCGGCAAGCGGATGATGATCGTTGACCAGCCGCACCAGCCGCTCCTCAAGCACGTGGGTGTAGATCTGTGTCGTCGATATGTCGGCGTGGCCAAGCAGTTGCTGCACGGCCCTGAGATCGGCGCCGTTCTGCAGGAGGTGGCTGGCGAAAGCATGGCGCAGCACATGCGGCGATATTTTCGCCGAGACGATGCCGGCGCGCGCCGCCAGCCCTTTCAGGTCACGGGCAAAGACCTGGCGCGAGAGATAGCCGCTGTCGGATGCTGCCGGAAACAGGAACGGGCTGTCGCCGAAGGCAGGCACCTTGGCCCGGGCGTCAAGCCAGCTCCGCATCGCCGAGCGCGCCTTGGCCGACAGCGGCACCATGCGTTCCTTGTCGCCCTTGCCGCGCACCATGAAGAAACGGTCGTCGCGCTGCGCGACCGTGACCGGCAGGCCGACGAGTTCGGAAACGCGCAGACCCGTGGCGTAGAGCACTTCGACCAGCGCATGCAAGCGCAAGGCCGCCAACCTGTCGGCATGACCGAGCCCGGCATCGCCGGCTTCGTGCGCGGCGCGGTCGATCAGCCGGCCGGTTTCGGCCTCGCTCATCGTCTTGGGCAGCGGACGGCCCTTCTTAGGGCTGTCCAGCGTGCCGGTCGGGTCGTCGGCGCGCAGGCCTTCGGCATAAAGGAACTTGAAGAACTGGCGGATTGCCGACAGTTTGCGCGCCTGCGACGTCGGCGCGAAGCCGCGCCCGGCGATGTCGTCGAGATAGGCGCGGATGTCGGCGGCACCTGCGCGGGCAAGTCCGCCGTCGATCCCGTCGGAAGCATCCTCCAGATCGCGGCGATAGGAGGAAAGCGTGTTCTCGGCCGCTCCCCGCTCGGCGCTCATCATTTCCAGGAAGGCCTCGATATGGGCGGCGCTGTTCATTTCCTTGAGGCGGTTCCGAGACAGTTTTGCTGTTCAGTTTTTCTTGGGATTGAGCTTTTCGGGCGGAATACGCACGCTCATTTCCGCTCTTTTCGGCTCGACGAACATCACCAGCGCGAACATCGTACCATAGGCAATGCCGGCCAGAATCGCGAGGGTCACGACAAAGCGAAACAGTGTCGGCATCAATTCTCGCCCGTCTTTTTGTTCTGCGTTTCCAAACCCTGTGCCCTTATGGGACGCCAATCCGACCAATTCAAGGAGGAAGCGGGGGCGTGTTGGCAACTTCCGATGCGAGCGTCCCTCTGTCCATATCGAGCCCACGGCACTCGGCACGCTTGACGCAAACCGGCTTTTCATGTCGATACGCCGGCAAAGAGGGCCCAAGAAACAGCTGATGAACGCGCTACAGGCAAATCCTCCAGGCGAGACCCATGCCGCGCTGCTTGGCCGGCTGGGCGGCCGGTCCATTGTCTTTGTCGGCCTGATGGGCGCCGGCAAGACGGCGATCGGCCGCAAGGTGTCGACAATGCTTTCGCTGCCCTTCATCGACAGCGACCAGGAGATCGAGAGCGTGTCGCGGATGACCGTTCCGGAGCTGTTCGAGCGCTATGGCGAAACCGAGTTCAGGGCCCTGGAGCAGCGTGTCATCCTGCGCGTGCTTGAAAACGGCCCGCAGGTTCTGTCGACCGGCGGCGGCGCCTTCATGAACGCGCAGACGCGCGAGGCCATCGCCGCGCACGGGGTCTCGGTGTGGCTGAAGGCCGAGCTCGACCTTCTGATGGACCGCGTTTCCAAGAAGCAGAACCGGCCGCTTTTGAAAAGCGCCGATCCCCGCGCCGTGCTGGAGCGGCTGATGGGGGAACGCTATCCGGTCTATGCCACTTCCGACGTCACCGTGCCGACCCGCGACGACCGCAAGGAGATCATCGCCGCCGAGGTGCTTGAGGCGCTTTGCCGGCATTTCGGCATCGATACGATAGAAGCGACGGGCGAGGTCGAATCATGAGCGCGGATCACCCTGTCATCGTCGAAGTCGGTCTCGGTGACCGGGCCTACGACATATTGATCGGCGCCGGCCTGCTGTCGCGCGCCGGTGCTGAGATTTCGCGCCGGCTGCCGGGCACACGCGCCGCCGTCGTAACCGACGAGAACGTCGCCGCGGCGCATCTCGATACGCTGAAGGCCGGGCTCGAGAAGGGTGGCATCCAGCCCACCGTCATCACGATGCCGCCCGGCGAGAAGACCAAGAGCTTTGCCCATCTCGAAGAGGTGGTCGATGGCGTCCTGGCCGCCAGGCTGGAGCGCGGCGACGTCGTCATCGCGCTTGGCGGCGGCGTCATAGGCGATCTCACCGGTTTTGCCGCCGGCATCGTGCGGCGCGGCATGAATTTCGTGCAGGTTCCGACCTCGCTGCTGGCGCAGGTCGATTCCTCGGTCGGCGGCAAGACCGGCATCAACAGCCCGCGCGGCAAGAACCTCGTCGGCGTCTTCCTCCAGCCCAGGCTGGTGCTGGCCGACACCGAAGTGC
Source organism: Mesorhizobium sp. M8A.F.Ca.ET.021.01.1.1 (assembly GCF_003998025.1). Taxonomy (NCBI): domain Bacteria; kingdom Pseudomonadati; phylum Pseudomonadota; class Alphaproteobacteria; order Hyphomicrobiales; family Phyllobacteriaceae; genus Mesorhizobium; species Mesorhizobium sp. M8A.F.Ca.ET.021.01.1.1. Next base: position 182 of record NZ_RZSJ01000468.1, on the reverse strand, counting down.
TCGACACGCTGCCGATCCGGGAATTTCGCGCCGGCTATGCCGAGCTCGCCAAATACGGCCTGATCGACCGGCCGGAATTCTTCGCCTGGCTGGAAGCGAACTGGGAAAAGGTGTTCGCCGGCGGACCGGAGCGGGCCGAGGCCATTGCCGAGGCCTGCCGCGCCAAGGCCGACGTCGTTGCC
>NZ_RZSJ01000467.1:0-5078 GCF_003998025.1 Mesorhizobium sp. M8A.F.Ca.ET.021.01.1.1 | reverse complement strand
TCTTTCGATTGCCAGCGACACCCAGGAACAGGAGAGCGAGCCGACGAAACGCTCCAAGCGCAATCGTCCCGAGCACACGCCGCAAAATATGTTCACAGGCCATATGGTGGCGCAAGACGTCGAGTTGGACAAGGCAGCAGCCGTTCTCAACGAGGCCCCGCGCGTGGCGATCCTGGCCGGCCGTGGTGCGCTGGGGGCGGCAAGCGAACTGGAGCGAACTGCCCAGCTGCTGCAGGCGCCGGTGGCCAAGGCCCTGCTCGGCAAGGCGGTGCTGCCGGACGATCATCCCTACACGACCGGTGGCATCGGCATTCTGGGAACACTGGCATCGCAGGATATGATGGAGAACTGTGACGCCGTGCTGATCGTCGGTTCGACTTTTCCATATATCGAGTACTACCCCAAACCCGGACAGGCCCGGGGCGTCCAGATTGATTGCGACGCGCAACGGATCGGCCTGCGCTTCCCGGTAGAGGCGGGGCTCGTCGGCGATGCGGCCGAGACATTGCGCGCGCTCAACCGGCGGCTGACGCAGAAGCCTTCCAATGAATTTCTGCTGCGGGCGCAGGACAACATGGGCAAGTGGCGCGAAATGATGCGGCAGTCCGAGGACGCGCAGGCCCATCCCGTAAAACCACAATTGGTCGTCCGCGCATTCGGAGAAAGATTGGCCAGCAATACGGTGCTGGCAACCGATTCAGGCCAGAATACCGAACTGGCGGCACGCCATGTCGACTTGCGCGAGGGCCAGGCATTTGGCCTCTCGGGCGCTTTGGCGTCGATGTCCTGCGGGCTAGCCTACGCAATCGCCGCCGGGATCGCATTCCCTGGCCGACCGGTCGCCGCCATCGTCGGTGACGGTGGCCTCGCCATGCAGCTCGGCGAATTCTCCACCGCGGTGCGTTACGGCGTTCCGCTGAAGCTTCTGGTCCTCAAGAACAATATGCTCAACCAGATCGCGTGGGAGCAGATGATGTTTCTCGGCAACCCGCAATTCGGCTGCGAACTGGCGCCGATCGACTTTGCCAAGGCGGCCGAGGCAATGGGCGCAAAGGGGTTGCGCATCGATCGGGCCGACCAGATCGAGGCTGTTCTGGACGAAGCGTTCGCCGTCGACGGCCCGGTGATAGTCGAGGCGCTTGTCGATGCCTATGAACCGATGATGCCGCCCAAGATGCCGTCCCACTATGCCAGGAATTTCCGGAAGGCCCTGCCGCAGACGCCGGGCCACGAACAGATCGAAGAGAATATCGCCCGGGAGCCCGCCAGATCTATGATGGATGTCTGACGGGTGCGGGTCCAACAAGGAGAATCCGCCATTGCGCTTTTTCGCGGCACTTGTGATTTCAGTTCTGTTTCAGCTGTCGCCCAGCCATGCTCAGACTGCGGGGCCGCGGGCAGCGGGCGACTTGTCCCTGCCCTTGGATCCGTTGGATCAGGATGCGCCAGATCAGGGTCAATTCGATTTCAGCAACGGGTTTACGCGGGTCGCCATCATCTCCATTGACGACCTTCCCCCGGACGTCAAGATGCAGGCCGAGCGTATCGTTGCCCAGACCACCGCGGATGACCTGCGAGCCTTGCAGAACTCGATCGACGGGTCCCAGCAGGCAACGGCGGCGCTAACGCAGAATGGGCTGAACTCCTCCCAGGTCATCGCGGCCAACGTCGATGGAGACGGTACGCTTACGCTGGTCATTCAGACCACGACATAGAGATCATCCGGAGTTCGAGCCATGGTCACTTCCCGATGCTCAACCGGCAGATTGGATGGGCCCATCACGGGCTACATGCCGCGATCTGGAACATATAGGCAGTACGAGCGCTGGGGCTTGGCGTCCCCGCCGGGCTTGCATTCGTGAAAATATTCATCGTGCGAGCGTTTGATGCGGTGATCGCTGTAGGGGATCAATTCTCCGGTCGACAGCTGATATCCGTTCCGGGTTTCCTTCACGTCCGAAGCAGGCGCCTGGTAGCAGTCGACACCCGAACAGCAGGAGCTGTCATATTGCCATCCGGCCGGGGCCTGGTGGGCGGCGGCCGGAACGACGTGGAACGCCAGGGCAAGAACCGTAGCCAGCGTGCGCCGGGAACCCTGGCTCGATGTTCCTTGCAGGGGCACCGGCGTTCCTTGATCCTTGGACCTTCTGCTCATTGCCGTTGACCCCTATTGCGTGAGGCCTGATGCACGTCGATCGACCCAAGCTATCCCGGTGGCTTCCGGAGCCCGCTGCCCGGGGGGAGAGGCAGCGAGCCACTGGGGACTGACCGGAGGGGGGAAGGCATCCGGCCGCGTCCCTAACAGCGATCATGGCACAATGTTCCAGCGGTTTCCGGTTTCGGCGGAACGCATCTCAATGTGCCCACAACTGCCGCCGCAGCCACGCAGCGATCCTGTTGCCGGTCAAGATCCTGCGGACCCGCGCAGAAACCCACCCTGCCTGCATGGTGGAGCCGACATGACAGCTGCACACGATATCGTGCAATTGCCAGTCGGAGAGTTCGAAGAAGCGCTTGGCTTCGCCGTAGCTGTCATTGCTCAGGCCGCATGCACGCAACAGCGAATCTTCGAACGCGACCGTGATCGGCGAGCCTGCGGCGCGCGCTTCCTGCCGCACCGAGGCGCGCATGTGTTCGGTGCCGGTAAGCGCGGCGAGGCATCGCGACGGGTTCTCCCCGAGAAGGTCGGCCCAACGTTGCAACCTCTGCGTCCTGGTCATGCGCGGGGCAGGCACCGAGGCGTTTACCTCAGCGATCGCCTGCAATTGATCGAGTGTCTGGTGTTTCATGGCTGGCTCCTGTTGCTCGCTCCAGCATCCTTCGCCGGAATCTCGCGGTAAGGTGCGGTCGTGGAAGCCCGCGCCGTCCTGAGGGAAAGAGGCGCGGGCCGATCTGGTGTTTCCACCGATCTTCCGCAGACACCACGCGGCGGCATCTGAAGCGATCCAGAACTGCCAGCGTCGACCAATGTTCCACGCCCGCGTGTATTATTTGGATGATCTTGCCAAGGACGGCCGGGCCTCCGAACCAATCACCCGCCGGCTGACCCGTCATTGAATTCTGCGGCTCGGACGGCGCATGTCAGGGACGACGCAAGCCGAGGACGAGGCTGGTCAACGTAGCGGTCGCGCAAGCCACTGCAACCAGCGTCACGATCCCGGCGGAGTTGCCTGTACCAAATGGGTCGACGTCTTTCGATGGCAACTCACCTGTCGCAGGCACGTCCCCGTGCGCCAGCGCGCCCAGATCCGATCTGCTGCCGTGCCGAACCGAGTAGGCGCGCGTGAATTCCGCACCGAGAAGAAAAATTTCCGCTGAATAGTAGACCCACAACAATATGACGAGGAGACCGCCGGCGGCTCCGTAGGACGACGCGATGGCGCTGGAGCCGATATACCAGCCAATAAACGATTTTCCGACAGTGAACAGAAAAGCAGTGACGACAGCACCGATGCCGACATCGCGCCATGTCAAGTTTCGATCGGGCAGGATTTTGTAAATCGCGGCGAACATCATCGAGATCAGCACGAACGACGAGACCAGATTGATGGCGGCGAGGATCAGGGCGCCAAACGGCATGTGAGCGTTGATGATATCGCCTAACACCGCGATCGCCGCGCTGGCCGCGAGCGATACGAGCAGCATGAAACCCAGTGCAGCGACCAGGCCCAGACTTGCCGCCCTTGCACGCATAAGGCGCGACAACGAAACACCCTGCGGTTCAACCTTCCATATCGTGTTCAGCGACTGCTGCATCTCGCCAAAGACACCTGAAGCGGTTACGAGCAAGGTGGCGATGCCGATCAGCGCCGCCAAGGTCCCGGACGATTTTCGGGACGCGCTTGCCAGTACGCTCCGCAGGAGGTCTGCGCTTTCCGGCCCCATCAGACCCGACAGTTGGGCAGACAAGGCCACTTGGGCGGCCTCGTGACCGAAAGCAAGGCCGGCGATCGCGACGACGATGAGCAGTATCGGCGCCAGTGACGTCGTGGCGTAGAACGCAATCGCAGCGCCGTGGCTTAGCGCATTGTCGTTGACAAAGCCCACGGCACTTTCGCGCACCAGGTTCCAGGTGTCCGTGATCAGGGGTCGCATGGTCGAGACCGTAAGCCGTGCCTGCAATGGCGTTCACTAGCAATGCGCGCGGACTGCCTATGTTCCCGTTGCCGGCGATGTGGTCACTTCAAATGCGCCTCGCGGCCGATGCCAACATTGCGCTGCTTTCGCATACGGCCAGGCGACAACCGCGTCATCCTCGTCGCTTTCCCTGAGTCCGATGCGGTTCGGCTTCGCCTGTCATCTGGGAGAGTTCGGTCATCGGACACAGCAAACGCGGCCGCTTCGGATCGGAGATATCGAGCATATCCCAAGGGATGCGATAGAAGCCATCGCGCCGCCGCAGCCTGAAAAGATCGAGCAATGCCGAGCCGATAGAGAAAGCAGAAAGCCGCTCCAGCGCGGCATAGATGCCAACGTGAAATTCGGTCACCACGAGATCGCCGCCCACCTGTTCGGCGTGTATCTCCTCTATATGGCCTACGCTTTTGCCGCGTAGCGACAGCACGCGCCTGCCGGCAAGATGTTCGAGGTTGACGGTGGTGGTCATGCCTACGCCCCCGGTATGCGACCGATGAAATGATCGCGCAGCCAATCCTGCCAGTCGAAGATCGACGTCTCGCGCCCGTCGATGTCGAACTCGATATCGAGCCCGATATCGCGCACCTTCTTCCAGGAAATCCGGTGCGGCTCGCTATGGCGGTCTCCCCCAAGCCACGCGGCAAGCCGGGCTGCCCAGCGACCGGGCCGTGCGCCGAGGCGATGCGCAAGGGTGATCGAGCCGAGCTCGGCCGCGACAATCCGGGGCGGCTTTCCGGGCCGCAGCTCGGCAACCAGCCCGTCGACCTTGCCGATCTTCACTCCCTTCCGGTCGAGTACTTGTTTGTCGAGGACATCGCGCAGCAAGTTCATCATACGTCTCCGAATATCTGCAGCGGAATCGTCACCACCGCGAGCACGAAGGCGAGCGTGATGATGAAGATGACGGCGGCGTTTGAGACGATGCCGTTGCGGTGCGCGCC
>NZ_RZSJ01000466.1:0-5079 GCF_003998025.1 Mesorhizobium sp. M8A.F.Ca.ET.021.01.1.1 | reverse complement strand
GCCCGGTTGGGGTTGCCCCGCGCGCTCGCAAGCCTCGGCCGTATGGACGAAGCCGCGGTTCATCTGAAAGAGGCAATAGAACGGCGCATCGCGGTACCGGCTGCCCACAACGCGCTTGTACGCACGCGCAAATTCGCTGAAGAGCCGCCAGAACTCGGGGCAATCCTGACGGAGCTTCAAGACCCGGGCCATGGGCCGGAGGGAGCGGCAGCGCTCCATCACGCCGCAGGAAAGGTTCTCAACGACCTCCGCCGCTATAAGGAGGCGATGGATCACTTTAAGAAGGGGAATGAAGCCGGGGGCCATACATTCGATCTGCAATCTTACCGCCGCTCGGTCGACGGCATGATCGCAACCTTCACGCCGGAACTGGTGGCTTCAAGAGCCGCGTACGGCAATCCCTCGGAGGAGCCTGTATTCGTCGTGGGCATGCCTCGTTCGGGCACGACATTGACAGAGCAGATCTGTGCCAGTCACCCCAATGTTCATGGCGCCGGCGAGCTCAGCAAACTCAGGCGAACAGCCAATGGACTCGGTGTCGCAGACCGCTCCAGTGTGAACTTCGGCCAATCCATCGCGATGATTACTCCCGATCTGACCAGGACTTTGGCCGAAGAGCACCTTGCTTATCTGCGCGAGCGGGCTCCCGACTCGCTGCGAATTGTCGACAAGATGCCTCACAATTTCGAGCTGATCGGCCTGATTGGCCTTCTTTTCCCCAAAGCGCGTATCATTCATTGTCGTCGCGACGCCATCGACAATTGCATCTCCTGTTTCGTCCTGCAGTTCAATAAAGCCCACAGCTACAGTGCCGATCTTGAGACGCTGGGGCTTTACTACAGGGAGTATGATCGCTTGATGCGGCATTGGGATAATGTTTTTCCGGGTCGTATTTTCGAAAGTCGCTACGAGACGTTGATCGAAAATCAGGAGGAGCAGTCGCGCCGGCTCATGGATTATCTCGGATTGCCGTGGGACGATGCCTGCCTGCGCTTTTTTGACAAAGGCGGCTCCGTAAACACCTACAGCAATTGGCAGGTTCGCCAGCCGATCTATACGTCGTCCGTCAAGCGTTGGAAGAATTACGAAAGCGAGATTCAGCCGTTGATCGAAGCCTTGGGCGATCTTGCTGAGTTTTGACCGGTAGTGCCTGATGCTGCGCGCAGTTGGTTGCACCCAATCCCGCCGGCGTACGCTTTCCGCCGTTAGACCAGTCTAACAGGCTTTCCTCAGGCTGAACGCCGCGTTCCTTCACCTGTCCGGCCAGCGTATCCTGGCCACGGGCCTGCCGCCGTTTCGCGCGTCGCTTGCCAAGCAGTTTGGCTTCCTCCTTTCCTTTCGCTGCGAGGGTTGTTCTTCCACGTCTGCAAGCGCGGCAGCAGGCGGGCGGCCATGCCATCGGCTGTCCGAAGTTCCATACAGACGACATGAAAAAACCCGGCGGTTGCCCGCCGGGTTTTCGATTTCAATAAGGCAGCGCCTTTTAGAACGAACGCTGGAAGCGAAGCATGCCGCCGATTGCGTCGTCTTTGCCAGGAGTAATACCCGTCCAGTTCGACACGGAGTCGTCGCCGAGATGCGAGTAGTCGACTTCGGCCGTGATCGTGAGGCCGGGAACGATGTCATAGGCAACGTTCGCGGCGATGCCGATGTTCTTGCCTTCGTCATACGACGCCTGGAGGTTGAACGAGGTCTTTTCGTTGAACTTGTAGGTGCCGCCGCCCCAGACGGCCCAATTGCCGCTCCACGGCTTGTAGAAGCCGCGACCGCCAGCCGGGAACGTCCAGGTGCCGTCGGTGAGGTTATCATCGGAGCCGTAGCCGCCCATGATGAAGAGCGAGATCTGGTCGGTGGCGTTAACGTCCAAGCGAACCTTGCCGGAGACTTCTTCATAGTTGCTATCGTAAGCGATGACGCCAGTGACCGCGCCCCAGCCCTGCGTCCACTTCACACCACCGACGACATGCGGAACGTAGCTGTCGATCGTGTCGAAGCCCGAGCCTTCTTCGAGAGAGACGACGGCCGAGAAGCCGTTGCCAGCGTCGAAGTAGTACTGCACGACGTTGGTGTCGAAACCGCCATAGGGAACCAACGTATCCTGGATGACGTTGCCGGCGTAGCCGATGAACGTATCGAAGGCCGATTCGTCCTTACCTACGCGGAGACCACCGAGCTGGATCCAGGCGAAGTTCAGCGAGACGGTGTCGCCGTTCGTAGCTGTATTGAGCTGTCCGAACCTGCCCGAATCACGGTTGTTGTTCTGGAAGTTGAAGCGGGTCTCGGTGTAGGTCTTCAAGGTGCCGAGTTCGGTTTCCTGGCCGGTCCAGGTCTTCAGCGAGAAACGGGCATGCTTGTAGAAGGTGTCGTTGCTGCCGCCGTCCTCGTGATCGGCGCTTGTCGCACCGTCGAACGAACCCACGTCGCCGACGCCGATGTCGTAACGGACATAGCCGCCGATGCGCAGGCAGGTTTCGGTGCCGGGGATGTAGAAGTAGCCAGCGCCGTAGACGTCGCAGATCTTGACGTATTCAGCGGGTTCCGGCTCGGCGACGACGACGGCGTCGGCGGCGCGCGCACCGGAAACTGCGATCAGGGCCGCAGCGGAGCCGAGAAGCAGGCTCTTGATGTTCATTTTCTGACCTCCAGTCAAAAGTTAAAAAACGGGTCTGGGTATTCTTTGCTGAAGGACAGCGTTCCCTGCCCCATCCCCACTACCGAAAAAGATGCGCACCGCGCCGCTCCTTCGAATTCGACATTACCCATGAGCCGGCGGCGTTCAACAACGATCGTACCGGCGAAAGGGCTGTTCGGCTGCTATCCCCCAGCGTTGTTGCACAAATGACACGATTTGGCCTCACTCAGAAAGCTCTCGTTAACCATCGGGTCCGCGGCAACCGCTTATTCCCGGCCGAATCCGGCGATCGGCTGACGGAATCATGGCAAGGCCTTGCGTCAACTGCCAGGAAACTGCCGCGGATCCGCCGCATCCGCGGAAAGCCGATGTTCGGCGCGTTCACATTTCTTGCTGGTTGACATCGGATGCCTCCTCGCCATCGCCTCAGTTTCCGGACCAGCAAATCCGGCCGCAGCCGCACCATTCCGATGACCGGGCGGAAGGAAGTCATCAAGCTGCCTCCGACCGAAAGGCGCCAGCCCAACGAACCGCCACCAGGCTTAGCCAGGCATGGTTCCGAGCCACCTGGAACGATGCCAAGGCGGAAGTCGACCTCGGCGCCGATGATCAGGTCGTGCCCACATCCTGCGCCACCACCTGTGCTTCACATCTTGTCCAGGGCGGCATCGACATCAGGCGCGTGCGGATGTGCCTCGGCCGTCCGCCGTCTGAATGACGCCCGCCCGAGCGCTCGGCGGCTGCGCCTCTGGGAACTTCCACGTTCCGTCCAGAACCTCCGCGCGTGGCCGATAGAGCCGCCCACATAGTTCCAGTCAGCCATTGTCGACAGGGGCAGCCTTGCCATCGCGACCTCCCCCTGACGAATAGTGGCACGATCAAGCCATCGGTGCCGCGCCGTGCCGCTCGCGCGCGGTCTTGCGGATGATTTCCGCGATTTCCGGGCTGCTGCTGCACAGCATCTGGAAATCCGCCGCGTGCAGCGACAGGAGTGAGACCGCCGTTGCGGCGCTGACGGTCGCCATGCGCGGTTCGCCGCTCATCAGCGCCATCTCGCCGAAGAAGGCGCCAGGGCCAAGCTCCACCGGGTGTGGCGTCGCGACGCTGACACGCCCCTCCACAACGAAGAACATCCGATCCCCGGTCTCGCCCCTGCGGCAGATCACGGCACCCGCCGGCAAATTACGAGGTCTCAACGCGCGCACGATCTCGACCAGCGCGGCCGGGCCGAGCTTCTGAAACAACGGCACGCCGGCGACCAATTGCCAATTGCGGACGAAATCCTCGCGACGGATTTCTTGATAGAAGCCGGAGGCAAGAATGCCGGCCCAGAGCGCGAAGACGCCGATGCCACACATCATGACCGCCCCGGCAAGGACGCGGCCGGCGAAACTTTGCGGAATGGCGTCGCCATAACCGGTGGTGGACAGCGTGACCACCGCCCACCACATTGCCTGGGGGATGCTGCCGAACTTTTCCGGTTGGATGTCGCGCTCGATGACATAGGCGGCGAGCGCGACACCGAACAGAACGACGCCGAAGAGCGTGGTGACGCCGATCAGGTTGCGCGCTTCGTTGGCCAGCACCCTGCCCAGTACCGGGAAGAATGTCGAGTCGCGCAGCGGCTTCAGCAGCCAGACAGCACAGTAGAGGCTGCGGTCGGGCGTGCCGTCGAGCAGAAATGCAGCGAGCGGAACCAAAACCGCGAGCATATCGATGGCGATTGCCGGCGTCCTGTCCCGAAGGTCTCCCGCCCAGCGCTTGAGCAGCGTCTCGGCCATCTGCAGAAGATAGGCGCCCCAAATGACTGCAAGCACGGCAGTCAGAGCCAGCCTGCTTCGTCCCGACATGCCCGGCATCGTGAGCGCAGCCACCGCCAGCAGCCCAGGCGCGGCCAGCACCGCGTTGAGCGGCGCGTAAATTCTCAGGAAAGGCAGTACCGACATTCTATGCCCACGAGCGGATGCTATTCCTCCAGAATAGGATGCCTTCAAGGCAAGCGCAAAGGTGCTTACTTTCGTCTTTCGCGTACTCAAAGATACGGTCCATGAGATCCGATTCGCTTGCGGTCGTCTCGCCAGTCCAGAATGAGGCGCCCTACCTTGACTTTATGGTCCAATGACTCAGTACCCGCGCCTTGAATACAGCATGAATGCCGTTCGCAAGGCAGGCGAGCGGCTGGCAAAACCCATGCTTTTCGGACCAGACATCACTGCCGGCCAGTACGTGGACGCACTCGAAATCTTCTCGATCGCCAACAGCTGGCGCGCCTCGCACTTTCTGCCGATGCGGAGCGTCCAGTTCTCTGTCGGTCACCACATGAGAGCCCTGCGACTGAAGGGCGACATGGCATCGCGTCCGAAACGCATGGCATCGATTCGTCGGAAGCTTCGAGAGTCCACCACCAATTTGGACACCATGAACGACATCGGCGGTTGCCCGGGCGT
>NZ_RZSJ01000465.1:0-5083 GCF_003998025.1 Mesorhizobium sp. M8A.F.Ca.ET.021.01.1.1 | reverse complement strand
GCCACGTCCCACCAGTGCCCGCCGGCATCGGTGGAAACCAGCGGGTCGGTGTCGATGACCAGCACGGTGGTGCGGTCGTTCTTTTTCGCCTGAGCCAGCGCCGTCTCCAGCCCGGCGATCGACGAAACTTTTTCTGATAGCGCGCCCATGCTGGCGGCATGCGCGGCAAAGTCGACATCGGGCAGGATCTCGTGGCGCGAGTCCTTCAACAGGTTGTTGAAGTTGGCACCGCCGGTCGCCATCTGCAGCCGGTTGATGCAGCCGAACCCCCTGTTGTCGAGCAGCACGATGGTCAGTTTCAGGCCGAGCATCACCGAGGTGGCGATCTCGGAATTCAGCATCAGATAGGAGCCGTCGCCGATCATGACGACGACCTCCTCGTTGGGCTTGGCCATCTTGGTGCCGAGGCCGCCGGCGATCTCGTAGCCCATGGTCGAGAAGCCGTATTCGGCATGGTAGGAGCCGGGCGCGCCCGCCTGCCAGAGCTTGTGCAATTCGCCGGGAAGGCCGCCCGCGGCATGCAGCAGCGTCACGCCTGATCCCATGGCGCGCTGAACGGCGCCGATCACCTGCGCATCGGAGGGGAAAGCGGCGTTGGTCGATGCCGTCACCTTGGCCGCTTCGGCCTGCCAGGCCTTCTTGCCGCTGGCCGCATTGTCGGTCCAGGCGGCAGGCGCCTTCCAGCCTTTCAGCGCGGCGCCCAATTCGGCGAGCCCTTCCGCGGCATCGGCGACCAGCGGCAGCGCCCGGTGCTTGCCGGCGTCGAAGGGCTGTACGTTGAGCCCGATGATGGTCTTGCCGGAATTCTTGAACAGCGCCCATGAGCCGGTGGTGAAATCCTGCAGGCGCGTGCCGATGGCGAGTACGACGTCGGCCTCTTCGGCCAGCCGGTTGGCGGCCGAGGTGCCGGTGACGCCGACCGCCGCCATGTTGAGCTTGTGATCGTCCGGCAGCGAGGACTTGCCGCCTTGCGTCTCGCAGACCGGAATGCCGGCGCCTTCGACGAACGTCGCCAGTTCGTCGGAAGCCTGCGAATAGAGAACGCCGCCGCCGGCGATGATCAGCGGCTTCCTGGCTCCCTTGAGTGCCGTGACGGCGGCGGCGAGTTCGCCACGGTCCGGGCGCGGCCGGCGCTGACGCCAGACCCGCTCGGCAAAGAAGCTCTCGGGATAGTCATAGGCCTCGGCCTGTACGTCCTGGCAGAGCGACAGCGTCACCGGGCCGCAATCGGCCGGATCGGTCAGCACCTGCATGGCGCGGCTCAGCGCCGGTATGATCTGCTCCGGCCGCGTGATGCGGTCGAAATAGCGCGACACCGGCCGGAAACAGTCGTTGACCGTCGCGGTGCCGTCCGAAAAATCCTCGGCCTGCTGCAGCACCGGGTCGGGGATGCGGTTGGCGAAGACGTCGCCCGGCAAAAACAGGACGGGCAACCGGTTCACGTGGGCGAGTGCCGCCGCCGTCACCATGTTCAGCGCGCCGGGGCCGATCGAAGAAGTCGCGGCCATGAAGCGGCGACGGAAATTGGCCTTGCCGTAGGCGATCGCCGCATGCGCCATCGCCTGCTCGTTGTGGGCGCGGAAGGTCGGCAGCTCATCGCGCACTTGGTAAAGCGCCTCGCCGATGCCGGCGACATTGCCATGGCCGAAGATCGCCCAGACGCCGCCGAAGATCGGCACTGTCCTGCCGTCGATCTCGGTCATCTGGCGGGACAGGAAGCGGGTCAGCGCCTGCGCCATCGTCAGGCGGATTGTCTTGCTCATCGTGTTTTCCTCCGCAGTCCCTGTGTCGCGGCCTGTTATGCCGCCTTGCGGCCGCGCGCGGCAAGCCACGCCTCGGTCAACTGTTCGAAGCGCGAGGCCATGTCCGCGACGGCCTCGTCATCGGACATTTTGCCGGCCAGCCATTGTTCGGCCGCGTGGACGAAGATGGTGCGGCCGACGGCAAAGCCCTTGACGATGGGCGCCTTGGCGGTTGCGGCAAAAGCCGCCTCCAGTTCGTCCTGCGGCGCTTCCAGACCAAGCAGCACGATGCCACGGCACCAGGGATCGTGCTTCAGGATCACCGCCTCGATCTTGGCCCAGGCGCCGCTCGACGCCTGCGGCTCGAGCTTCCACCAGTCCGGCTTGATGCCGAGCGCATAGAGTTCCTCCAGCGCGCGCGGGATCGTCGTGTCGTCGAGCTTGCCATGCTTGCCGGCGATGATCTCGATGAGAAGTTCCCGGCCGACCTTGCGCGCGGCCTCGAACAGCGCGCGCAGCTTCTGCTGCTGTTCTTCCTTGAGTTCCGCCGGATCGTCCGGGTGGTAGAAGCACAGGCACTTGATGCAGTGATCGACGGGCCATTCGGTGAGCTGCGAGCCGATATCCTGCGAGAATTCGAAGCGCAGCGGCCGCGAGCCCGGCAATTCCACCGGCCGGCCCAGCCAGGCGAAGGGATGCCTGGCGAATTCGAACATCGCCTCGCGGCCATGCTTCTCGTCGATCAGCATGCCGTAGCCGTCGCGGCCGGCAGCGACCTTGGCCGCCGCCTTGACCGCCAGCACCTTGAAATCGCGGATGCGCGCTGGATTGGCGCCGGTCTTGGCCGCCACATCCTCGAGCTGCACACGGTGGTCGCAGGCGAGCGCCATCAGTGAAGGAATGTCGCGCCGGCGGGTGGTTGCCCAATGGATGTGGTTGATCGCCTCGTCCTTGCGCAGCGCGCGATGCTTGCTGCCGTTCTTGAGGAAGAACTGCAGCTCTTCGAAGGTCGGATATTCCGGCGCGCAGAGCAGCCGCGACACGGCGAAGGCGCCGCAGGCGTTGGCCCAGGTCGCCGCGGTTTTGAAGCTTTCACCGCCGAGCCAGCCGCGAAGCAAACCGGACATGAAGGCGTCACCGGCGCCCAGCACATTGTAGATCTCGATCGGGAACCCTTCGCCGACGATGCCGTCCTCGAGATCGTCGCTGATCGGCCCGTCATAGACGATGCAGCCCATGGCGCCGCGCTTCAAGACGATGGTCGCCGAGGACAGGGCGCGGATCGTCTTCAGCGCGCTCAGGCAGTCGTCGGCGCCGGACGCGATCATGATCTCTTCCTCAGTGCCGACGATGAGGTCGCAATCGGGCAGCACCGTCTTCAACTGGGCCGAGACCCGGTCCGACTTGACGTAGCGCTCGAAACCTTCGGCGTGACCGGCGAGACCCCACAGGTTCGGCCGATAGTCGATGTCGAAGACCACCTTGCCGCCCTTGGCCTTCATGATGCGGATCGCCTTGCGCTGGGCGGCGTCGCTGTTGGGGCGGGAAAAATGCGTGCCGGTGACGACGATGGCGCGGGCCGAGGCAATAAACGCCTCGTCGATATCCTCTTCCGAAAGCGCCATGTCGGCGCAGTCGGAGCGGTAGAAGATCATCGGCGAAACGCCTTCGCTCTCGACCGAAAGCAGCACAAGCGCGGTCAACCGTTCCTTGTCGGTCTTCAGCCCGTCGGTGTTGACGCCTTCGCGTTTCAGCTGCTCGCGGATGAAGCGGCCCATCTGCTCGTCGCCGACGCGCGTCAGCAGCGCCGAGCGCAGGCCGAGCCGCGCCGTGCCGACCGAAATGTTGGCCGGGCAGCCGCCGACCGACTTGGCGAAGGAAGTGATATCCTCGAGCCGCGAGCCGATCTGCTGGCCATAGAGGTCGACGGAAGCGCGACCGATGGTGATGACATCGAGCGGCGCCTGTCTTGCGTCCACGGCTTCGCTCATTGGAACCTCCCGTCGGTCTTGTCGTCATGGACAACATTATTGGGTAACACGCGCGAGCGGCAGCGTGGCGCCAGCAATATGAAATAATAATTCCAATCCATAGTCAATATGGAATGAGCATTCCCTAGCCTAAAATTGCCTTTTTGGATGTCTGGTCAAGCCTTGCGCTTGCGGCTCGCGTCACGCCGCTTCTCGCCGACGCCGACGGTCAGCGCCATGGCCAGCGCCATTGTCGCCGACAGCGAACGGAAACCGGCGAAATCCGCCTCGGCCACCTCGAACCAGACCCTGGCGAACTGGGCCAGCGGCGAGAATGAGCTGTCGGTGATGGCAACGATCGGTACGCCCTGCTCGGAAATGCTGCGCGCTTCCTCGATCGTGGCCGGTGCGTAGGGCGAGAAGCTGATGGCGATGACGGCGTCCGCCGGCGTGGCGAAGCCGACCATCTCGGCATTCAGGCCGGCAGCCGATTCGATCAGCTGGTTGCGGATCTTCAGCTTGCCCAGCGCGTAGGCGATATAGCTCGCCACCGGATAGGAGCGCCGCTTGGCCAAGACATAGATGGTCTGCGCCTTTGCCAGCAGCGAGATAGCGTCTTCCAGATGCGCGTCGTCCAGTGTGCGGGAAATGTCGTTGAGCGAGGTGCTGGCGGCGGCAATGAAACCGTCGAAGATCGCCCGGTGGCCGGCGCCGCCCTCGGCCTTGGCGCGTAGCGCCTGCAGCCGCTCGTCATAGGAGGAGTTGCGCTCGCGCAACCGCTCGCGGAACACCTGCTGCAGGCTGGTAAAGCCGTCGAAACCGAGTTGCTGGGCAAAGCGGATCAGGGTCGAGGGCTGCACACCGGCCGAAGCGGCGATGCTGGCGGCGGTGCCAAACGCGATGTCGTCCGGATTGTCGAGCGCATAGGCGGCGATCTGGGCGATGCGCTTGGGCAGGCTCTCGCGCCGGTCCAGAATGGTGGCGCGCAGCGTCTCGAAGTCGCGAGGTACCTGTTCGTCCATCGTCTCCGCCCAAGCCTGTCTGGAGGCTCTCTGTGCCCCATCATAGCGGGCCTGCGCAAGAACGCCATAAAAAATGAGGCAGACATTCCATTTCCGGAGAAAATGGACTAATTCATCCATCCAACGCTCAGGCAGTGGAGAAAGTTGGATGGTCGGCGTAGGTCTTATCGGTACGGGTTTCATGGGCAAGTGCCACGCCATCGCGTGGAGCGCAGTGGGAGCCGTCTTCCCCGATGCGACCAAGCCGCGGCTCGTCCATCTCGGCGAGGTCAGCGAGGACCTTGCCAGGCGCAAGGCCGGCGAGTTCGGCTTTGCCAAGGCGTCCGGCGACTGGCGTGCCGTCGTCAAC
>NZ_RZSJ01000464.1:0-5093 GCF_003998025.1 Mesorhizobium sp. M8A.F.Ca.ET.021.01.1.1 | reverse complement strand
CGGCCGCGCCGATCAGCGCGCCCTTGCCGCCGCCGACCAATCCGCCTACGCCCGCGCCGATCAAGCCGCCGCCGACGACGTCCTGCTCAGTCGTGGTGCAGCCGCTGACGGCAACCACCGCAACCATGGCAATAAGTATTTTCCGCATAGAGTCACTCCTCACTTGTGTCCACACTTTAGTAAGCTCCAACCGCCATTTAGCACGAAACGATGGCCTTTGCTGCTGCAAATTTATTGTTGGCTAAGGTGGTCTTTTTCTGGGCGGATCGTGTTCGATGCCATGACGAGGTTGGAAATCACCAACGAAGCGTCAAGGCTACCGTCTGGCCGCACCTTCCAGGCAATTTGATCGTAGTCGTCCTCCAGCGCGGGGTCGGCCGCGAGGCATTTGGCGACGATATGCTGCGCCTGTCCCTGTACGTCGCCCATCGCGAAGGGGCGCTCAGCGGTGCATTCGTCGGCTGTTGCAAAAACACTGACTGGGACCTGCAATTCCCGACATTCGGCCATCGAGTTCGAGCAACCGATCACCAGTAACAACGCGGCTATGTGTTCCATGACAGATGTTCCTCTGGCCGCAATAACGGCCAACATCGTCAAAAAGTTCCTGTCCTTCCAAGGGAGTTACGCGAATACTTGGATGACAACAGGGCAGGACCTAAGTCAGGTCGACTGCCAGACAACGACCAGCAACATTGTCACGGTCAAGGCAAGAAGGAGCCCCTTCGCCAAACCCTTATCTGCTCGAGGGGGTGTTTCTACGGAGGATTCGGCTTCCAGAAATTCGCCCATCGAAATACGTGCGGCTTGTTCCAGTCTGTTCATGTCGGCGACTGTCAAGACATCCTCCGGTATCGCGCTGCAAGCCTGCAAACAATGTCCGACGGCGGGGCAGGTTCCGGCGGTATCCGGGAAAACAGCATCCGCCCCTTATGGTGAATAGCCGGTTAAGAATCGCTGCTTGCCGAGGCTCTCACTGCGTCTCGAAATTGCTGTGCGGAACGACAAGGCGATATTCGAGGTGGCCGCCGCCGATATTGAGGTCCGCGGTTCCGTTCAGGGATGCTGGCACCACCCGCTCCAAGGCGACGCTGCCGAATCGCTTTTGACCGCCGCGATCGTTGTCGGTCCCTATCGTTTCGGCCCATGTCAAAGACAGGGCTAACTCCCCCGTGGCGGCGGCGTCGAGGTTGGCGGTGACCTCGACGAAACCGTCAGGCCGGGACAGGGCGCCATAGCTGACGGAGTTGACGGCGAGTTCGTGCATCGCCAGGCCGATATGTAGCGCGGCGTTGGGATTGAGGTAGGGATTGGCGCCACGGAAGCGCAGGCTGTGCGATGGGTTCGCTCCGTAGCGGCCGACCTGGCTCGCCACCAGCTCATGAAGGGCTGCCCCTCGCCAGTTGGAGGATGTCACCAGATCCTGGGAGGACGCCAGCGACTGCAGCCGGCCGCGGAAGCGCGTCAGGAAGTCGCCGACGCCGTCGGAATAACGACCGGTCTGGGTCGCGATGCTCTGGATGATCGCCAGCAGGTTTTTCGAGCGGTGGCTGACTTCACGCAGCAGCGTCGTCAATGTCTGTTCGCGCCGCTTCTGCTCGGTCGTCTCGACCATGGTGGTGACGACGCCTTGTACATCGCCATCGTCGCCTCGGTCGGCATCGACCCAAATCTGAAACCAGCGGACGCCATTCTCGACCGGAACACTGATTTCAAGGCGCTGAGGATCGCCGGTCGCGACCACATCGTGCTTGGCGGCGCCGATGCGATCGGCCTGCGCCGTCTGCAGGATGCCGTTCCCGTCGGCATCGTCGGAAGCCCAGGGCGCGCGCATGTTGCGGGCCCATACGGTCTTCATCTCGCGATCCTGGTAAAGGACGGAAATGCCGGCATTGTGCAGCGCGTGGAGAAGAGCCCGACCAAGCTGCATGCCACTTTCGGCCGGATGCATGGCGATGACTTCATCGCTCCGTGCGCCTTCCGTTCTATCTGAAGTCCTGGAGCGCATCGATCAAATCTGTCCACCCAACTCAGGCTGAACGGCTCACTGTCGAATGGGTTCCCCTAAAAGCGGTCCGCCGGACGGTGTCCATTGAAGGACCCCGCCCGGCGGTGGCTGGAAACCGTTTGAGGGGTGCGGCTTCCAGTGTTCGCCTGATGAGCCGTCAGGCTCATGCCCTCTTGAACAGGCCGGCCAGAAGCGAAATGACCAGGAAGGCGAGGAAGATAAAGAACAATATCTGCGCGATACCGGCGGAGGTGCCAGCGATGCCGCCGAAACCAAGCGCGCCGGCAATAATCGCCACGACGAGAAATACGAGCGCCCAGTACAGCATGGTTCATCTCCTTCGAATGATGCGATAAAAACGTGGGTGGATGCGGTTTGTTCCACCATTCGCCGAAAAAGACGGGGCTTGCAAATCGTTCCGGGCAGCGCCGGCTGGAAATTCGCCGGTAGCCGATCCGGCTTGTCAAAAAAGGCCGACGGATGGGTCGCATCCGGCGGCCTTTCTTTGATCTTGTCCGGCTTCCGGAGGCCGCGATCTATGCGGCAGCCTTGGCCTGCCGATCGAAGAACAGCGCCTGGCTGATCAGCGCCTTCACCATGTCGGGATTGAACGGCTTGGTCACGAGGAAGGCGGGTTCGGGGCGCTCTCCGGTCAGGAGACGCTCGGGAAAGGCGGTGATGAATATCACCGGCACCGATGTCGAGGAGAGGATTTCGTTCACGGCCTCGATGCCTGAGCTGCCGTCGGCGAGCTGAATATCGGCCAGCACCATCTTCGGTCGGGTCTTGCCGAACATTGTCACCGCTTCGGCATGGGTACGCGCCGTTCCCACCACCCGATGACCGAGGCTCTCGACCATCTCCTCTATGTCCATGGCAATCAGGGGTTCATCCTCGATGATCAGCACGTCGGTCGCCACCTGGCGTGAGATCTCGTTGCTTGCCTGGGCAAGCAACTCGGAGAATTGCTGGTCGCCGACATCGAGGATTTCGGCCGCCTCGTCCTCGCTGAAACCTTCGACGGCAACCAGCAGGAAGGCCTGGCGCGGAAGCGGCGCGATGGCATTGAGATTGGCGGCCGCGCGCTGTTCCCACGCCGATTGTGCCTGCTCCTGCGGGACGCGGATGGCAACCGATGTGAAGAGCTTGGCGAAAACCTTGTACAAGGCGATCCGGTCACTCGATGCCTCTGGGAAGATCTCGATGTCGGCGATGATGGCTTCGAGCATCGCGGCGACCAGCGCGTCGCCGCTCTCTTGCGATCCCGAGACGGCACGCGAAAAGCGGCGCAGGAACGGCAGGTGCGGTGCGATGGTGGCGGATAAACTCATGGTAAGACGTCTCCCTCAGATGACGCGAGTGCACGGATTGCAGGTCAAGCTTGTTGCAAGCCCCGCTAATACAACGCGGGTTTTCCGAAAAAGTTCCGGCCTATATGGAACGAATAGATGGGAACGGCGTTTGATATCGGGATGGGCAACCCAGACGAGGGTGTCGCTTGCCTTGTGTTGTGTTGTTATGAGCGGCTTGGGCGCTGGGACTATAAGGGCGAAATGAAGGATATGACGAAAGATATTTTGGCTGGCGCCGCGGGCAGGCGCCGGAACGGTGCCGGCGACCCGCTGGGGCCGAACTCCGAAATCGGACGCAAACTCAAACAATATTACGACGAGCTGGTCTCCGACAATGTGCCGGATCGCTTCGCCCAGTTGCTCAGCCAACTGGAACAAGCCGAACCCGCACAGAAGAAGGACTAGATCATGGCCGCGGTCTCCCAAGGCTTCAAGACCGATCTGCTTGGGGCAATCCCAAGCTTGCGGGCCTTTGCCGTGTCGCTGACGCAGAATGCCGACAAGGCCGATGACCTCGTTCAGGAAACGCTGGTCAAGGCCTGGGACAAGCATGAGAGCTTCCAGCCTGGCACCAATCTCAAGGCATGGCTTTTCACGATCCTGCGCAACGAATTCTATTCGCAGATGCGCAAGCGCGGCCGCGAGGTGCAGGACAGCGACGGCATCATGACGGCCCGGCTTGCGGTGCATCCGGCACAGCACGGCCAGCTCGACCTCAAGGATTTTCGCGGCGCCCTCGAGCAATTGCCGGAGGACCAGCGCGAAGCCATCATCCTGATCGGCGCATCGGGATTCTCCTACGAGGAGGCCGCCGAAATCTGCGGTTGCGCGGTCGGAACGATCAAGAGCCGCGTCAGCAGGGCTCGTACACGCCTTCAGGAAATCCTGAAAATCTCCGGCGAGGACGAGTATGGTCCCGATGCGATCTCCGCCCAGGTCACGGGCACGGCGGCACATTGAAATACGGGCTGCATCACGGCAATTCGAGTGCCGTCGCGTCAGTCTTAGCCGGGGGAGCCGCGACCGTAGGCTAGCGCCACCGCTTCAACGAGGTCTTCGCCTGAATAGGGCTTGGTGACCAGCCTCACCCCGGGAAAGGATGCCTTGATCTCGTCCGCATCGGAGTAGCCGGACGCAAACACGAACGGGACGCCGGTCTCCCGCAAGCCCGCGGCGAATTCGAGCGTCGAAGCGCCGCCCAGCATCAGATCGACAATGGCCGCGTCGAAATGCGTCGCGACCTTACGGCCGTCGATCTCGGCCAGGTCGCGGGCAACCACCACCTCGCCCGCACCGTGGTCACGGCAGAGTTGCTCGACATCCATGGCTATGAGGAATTCATCCTCCAAGACAAGAATGCGCAATCCGTCAAGTAATTGGGGCACAGGCAATCGCTCCTTGAAACGCCGGGATTCATGATCGCAATTTGGGGTCTTGTCATTTAAAAAAGACATGCGCCGGCGACGAAACAGCGATCTCGGGCAAGCGCGTGAAACTGGCCTGCCGACCGGCAGACTTTCGCAACGGGGGGTCGAAATGCCAAGCCAGATCGGGCGCTCTTCTTCAAGCCGGCAATATCCTTGCGAGCAGTGCCCATTACGGCCCTTGCCGGTGTTCCGGGAGTTCGAGAAACCGGAGCTGGCCTTCATCAGTAAATTCAAGAAAGGCGAGCTCGCGGTCGACAAGGGTGCCACTGTCCTCGTGGAAGGAAGCCACAGCGCCCATCTCTACAC
>NZ_RZSJ01000463.1:0-5108 GCF_003998025.1 Mesorhizobium sp. M8A.F.Ca.ET.021.01.1.1 | reverse complement strand
TGGGCTCTGGCGCCGGCGGCACCCGCAACATTTCCGGCACGTCCAACCCGTTGGTCGAACTCGAGCATGAGCTGGCCGACCTGCACGGCAAGGAAGCCGCCCTGGTCTTCACCTCCGGTTTCGTCTCGAACGAAGCCTCGATCTCGACCATCGCACGGCTTTTGCCCAATTGCCTGATCATCTCGGACGAGTTGAACCATGCCTCGATGATCGAAGGCGTGCGGCGCTCGGGCGCCGAGAAGAAGATATTCCGGCACAATGACGTCGCGCATCTGGAAAGCCTTTTGCAGACGGCCGGGCGCGAACGCGCCAAGCTGATCGTCTTCGAAAGCGTCTATTCGATGGATGGCGACATCGCGCCGATCAAGGAGATCGTCGAGCTCGCCGAGCGCTACAACGCCATGACCTATATCGACGAGGTCCATGCGGTGGGCATGTACGGGCCGCGCGGCGGCGGCATCACCGAGCGCGAGGGCCTCGCCGACCGCATCGACATCATCGAGGGCACGCTGGCCAAGGCGTTCGGCACGCTGGGCGGCTACATCACCGGCACCAGTGCCGTCATCGACGCGGTGCGCTCCTATGCGCCGGGCTTCATCTTCACCACCGCGCTGCCGCCGGCCATCGCCGCCGCGGCCACCACGTCGATCCGTCACCTGAAGCGCTCGCAGGCCGAACGCGACGCCCAGCAGCAGCAGGCGAGCCGAACCAAGCAGATCCTGTCCGCCGCCGGCCTGCCGGTGATGGAATCGCCGACCCACATCGTGCCGGTTCTGGTCGGCGACCCGGAGCTGTGCAAGATGGCCAGCGACCGGCTGCTTGGCGTGCACGGCCTCTATATCCAGCCGATCAACTACCCGACCGTGCCGCGCGGCACCGAGCGGCTGCGCATCACGCCGACGCCATTCCATTCGGATGCGCTGATCGCCGAACTGCAGGACGCGCTGGTCGAAACCTGGGACGCGCTCGGCATCCCCTACGGTTCGGCGGGACGGCCGGCCGTCGCGAAAAGCGACCGGATCATTCCGCTGCTGGTGCAAAAATCCGGCGGCTGAAACCCGCCGCTTGCGCAAACGGTGTTCGTCCCCTTTGCCAGCGGGTGCGCGGCCTCCTCGAACTGGTCGAGGCGGCTGTAGAAAACAATCGGGGCGACGCACTTTTGAACGATTTGATCCTGCTCAATGCTCAAAGCCTTTCGATGCCTGAGAATGGAGTTCAAATCTTCGAGGAGCATCCGCCATGGGTCATATTTCCCACACGTCCTTTGCTGACTTCACGCACGCTGGCCAGCAGGCGCAACAATGGGTCAAGGAGCTCGCCAAGGACCTCTGCTGGAGCGAACCGAGCGCGTGCCGTCTCCTGAGATCCGTTCTACACACGGTGCGGGATTGGCTTTCGCCAGCAGAAATGGCCGATCTCTCGGCGCAACTGCCTGTTTTGGTCCGCGGCATCTATTTCGAAGGCTGGAACCCCGCGGTGCCTGCGCATGAGCGCACCAAGCGCGACTTTATTATCAGCGTTAGAAACAGTTTCGGCTACGATGAGGAGATCGATTTCGATGTCGCGATCAGTGCCGTTTTCAAGCTTCTCGACCGTCACATTTCGCATGGCGAGATCGTACAGGTCAGAAACTCGATGAAGAAGTCGCTGCGAAAACTGTGGCCGGTGGATTGACCGATGTTCCGCGACCGGGAAGACGCTGGAGTCAAGCTTGGCCTGGAACTGAGCAGGCTTCAATTGCATCACCCGATCGTACTGGCATTACCGCGCGGCGGCGTGCCCGTCGCAGTGGAAGTGGCCAAAGCCCTCCACGCTCCTCTTGATCTGCTTATCATCCGCAAGGTGGGCGCCCCGGGCAATCCCGAGCTGGCTGTTGCCGCAATCGTCGATGGCGACCCTGGGGAGGTCGTGCTGAACCGTGAGATTGTCGAGACCTATGCACTCGACGAATGCGAGCTACGTGTCTTGATTGCAAATGAGCGACCAGAACTCGAGCGCCGGCGCGCTGCCTATCGCTGGAAGACCAGACCGATCTCGATTGCGGGAAAGACCGCGATCATCGTCGATGACGGGGCCGCGACCGGTACGACCATGAAAATCGCGATCCGCGCCCTCAAGCGCCGGTCACCGAGGGAAATCGTCGTGGCAATTCCTGTTTCACCGCAAGAGACGGTCGTTGAACTGGAACAGGAAGCGGACCGTGTGGTTTGCCTTAGTCAGCCAGGACAGTTCCGGGCCTTGGGCCACCACTATCTGCGGTTCCCGCGGCTCTCTGACAACGACGTTGTCTTCGCTATGGACGAGGCTGCCCAACTGTACAAAACTGGCCAGCGGCACGTTTCCGGCCTAGCCGTAAAGAACAGGAGATCGCACTAATGCAGATCAGCACGCTTTCGGCTTTGGAATGTACCAAATTGCTGACGGCCAATCGTGTTGGCCATCTGGCATGCGCTAAGGATGGGCAGCCCTATGTCGTGCCCTTCCACTACGCCCATTCGGACGCTCATCTTTACGCGTTTTCCATGCCGGGCAAAAAGATCGAATGGATGCGGTCCAATCCGCTGGTGTCCGTCCAGGTGGACGAACATGGCCAGGGCCGAGGATGGAGAAGTGTCATTGTCGATGGCCGATATGAAGAGCTGCCCGACCGGATCGGCCACAAGCTTCAAAGGGACCATGCCTGGTCGGTGTTGAGCAAGCACACCGACTGGTGGGAGCCCGGCGCACTCAAGCCGATCACTCCTCCCGCGGCCGACAATGCACCGCATGTCTTCTTCCGGATTCTGATCGAGCAGGTGTCCGGTCGAGAGGCGAGCGAGTAAGTCCGCAACCCTTCGCTACAGGAACGAGAGCGGGCCGGCGCAAGCTGCGCCGGCCCGCTCTTCCCTGTGAATTGCTATCGCGCCATGAAGACCGGCAACGATTGACCTTCAAGCATCGACTTGGTGACCCCACCGAAAATCCGTTCGCGCAACCGGGAATGACCGTAGGCGCCCATGACCATCAGCTCAGCCGCAACGTCGCCGGCATGCTGGCGAAGCACATCGGCAACCGAATGGTTCGCGCTCGGCAGCCGGTCGACCGTAACCTTCACGCCATGCCGGGCAAGATAGGCCGCGGCATCTGCACCCGGCTCCTCGCCATGATGGAACTCATCTTCAATAGGATCGACGATGACAAGGCGCACATCTTCGGCGCCCTTCAGCATATCGAGGGACTCGCGGACGGCGCGCGATGACTCAAGGCGGGCGTCCCATGCAACGAGGACGCGTTTCGGCTTCAGCGTCGGCCGCGTGCCCTCGGGAACGAGCAGAATAGGCTTTCCCGACGAGAACAGCGTGCCCTCGATGACTTTATCCTTCAGCGTATGGCTTGCCAGCAAATCTGGCCCGAGAATGGTCAGATCGGCGTAGCGGGCACGCCTTCCGATGACGTCGTCCGCCCACCCCGTGTCGGGATAGTCGTCGCTCAGATCGGCCGATACGGCGCTCTGGGAGAGAAAGCCGGCGACATCCGAAATTCTCTTCTCGAGCCTTTTCAGCTCGGCCTGGCGTTCCTCCAGCCAGGCAGGCGAAACGACAGCGGCATACTCGCCGCCTGAGGGCGGCGCGGCAAGCTCGAGAACGAGCACGGAGAGATGGGCGCCGACCTGTTCGCACAGCGAGGCGGCTAGCTTGAGATCACCTTCACCCTGGTTCGGCCCGGTAACCGTAAGCAAGGTCCTGAAAGTCACGGCGGCAACTCCTGATTTCGATTGAAGGATCAGTCGTGGTTTCAGTCATTAGCGAGGCTGCCCGATGCGTTCATTGCGCTGAATCAAATACCGTGACCGCGGCGGCATTTGATCCGCATCAACGCACTAGCAAACCAGGGCTGTAGGTTTCAGTCGATCAGTCGGGGAAACGCAGATGAAATTCCTGATCGCGGCGATTTTGGCGGGATTGGCCCTCAACGCAGCTGGCGCCCAGGAACTCGGCAACGGCAAGGCGGAATACATGAACTCATGCGCCGTCTGCCATGGCCTTGAAGGCAAGGGGGACGGCCCGTTGGGCGACGAGTTGTTGAAGCGGCCAAGCGACCTGACGCGCCTCTCCAGGCGCAATGGCGGCGAATTCCCTTATTGGCGCGTCTTTGCCGTCATCGACGGCCGCGGCATGGTGCCGGCGCATGGCAATCGCGACATGCCGGTCTGGGGTCGGCAATTCCTTCCGGGTGACGTGAAGAAATATGGCCCGAATGCCGGGGAAATCGTCACCAGGGAACGGATCCATGATCTGGCCGGTTATGTCGAGACGTTGCAGCAATGAAAACAGAGGGCGCAAACAGTCTCCGCACGACACAGGCATCGATGAGGCCGGACATGGTCGTTGACGAGCAGCAATCCGCTACGGCGTTCCTGCTTGATCCCGCCTCCTATGGCATGGCCGGACAGGTCGAAGCGATCGAGACTCATATCTCGCGAATTTTCTTGATCGATGGACGTGCCTTTAAGATGAAACGGGCGGTCAAGCTGCCCTATGTCGATTTCTCGACGCCAGCACTAAGGCTGGCCGCTTGCGAAAAAGAGGTGGAACTCAACGCCAGGACCGCACCCGGCCTCTATCTGGGCGTGCGGCGCATTACCCGCGAAGTCGACGGCAAACTCGTTTTCGATGGCGCTGGCCAAATGGTCGATGCGGTGATCGAGATGGTCCGGTTTGATCAGTCGAGGCTCCTTGATCGGATGGCGACCGCGGGAGAACTGACGCCAGCGCTGATGACGGCGGTCGCACGCATGATCGTGGGACATCACCGTGCGGCGCCGAAGATCCACAACGGAACCGGCTCATTCAATTTGATGGGCGTGCTCGACATCAACGAGGCCGGCTTTGGCACCAGTCACGTTTTTACAAAACGAGAGATCGAGACGTTTGCCCGGGCTTTCCGCACCGCACTCGCGCGCCATTCCGGATTGCTGGATCGCCGGGAGGCCGCGGGCAAGATCCGCCAGTGTCATGGCGATCTGCACCTGCGCAACATCTGCCTTTTCGATGGCGAGCCTCGCCTCTTCGATTGCATCGAATTCAATGACCAGATCGCCAGCATCGATGTTCTGTACGACCTTGCCT
>NZ_RZSJ01000462.1:0-5131 GCF_003998025.1 Mesorhizobium sp. M8A.F.Ca.ET.021.01.1.1 | reverse complement strand
GGGCCAGACTTCCGCCTTCGGCACCTCGACAAAAGGCAGCACCACGAGGCCCGCGACCCCCATGCCGAGCGTCATCAGCGTGATCGACAGGAAGCGATCGAGATGCACCTTGACCAGCGCGTTCCAGATCGCATGCATGGCGGCGGCGGCAAGCACCGCGAAGAAGACGAAAAGCGTCATATGGGGCTCATCGACCTCCCGGGCCGAATGGCGTTTCGAGATCGATGTCGACCCGGACCGGGAAGTGATCGGACGCCACCTCGCCGATATCGGCGCCGATCGATTTCACCCGCCCGGCCAACATACCACCGACGAAGCAATGGTCCAGCCGGCGCTTTGCCAGCCTGCCGTCGATGATCTTCTCATGCGTGTGGAAATCACCAGCCGGTTCGACCGCCACGGCTGCGGCATCGACGAAGCCGCCAAGATAGGCAGCACCCCGATGGTAGGGCGTGCTGCCGACGATGCGGCGGTGTTCGGCGCTGCCCGGCTCCATGTTGAAATCGCCCAGCCAGATCGCCGCCGGTGGATTTTCCGGCTCTGATTCTCCATGCGTCCAGTTGCGCGAAGGCTCGTCATCGGTGCCGCTCCACGGACCGCCTTCCGATGGCGCCCGGCGGTGCTCGGCCAAGAGATAATCAATCTGCTCCAGCCGCTCTTCCGCCGCGATGTGCGCGAGATGCAGCGAAAGCACCCTGACCGGCCCTGCCGGCGTGCGGATCATGCATTCGAGCGCGGCGTTGCGCGTGTTGAGCGGACGCAACGTGCGGCGCATCGGCAGCGCGTGCAACCGCGACCAGACAATCGGCAGTTTCGACAGAACCATGGTGCCGAACTGCCGGCGCCGGTTGACCAAATGGCCGTCCCGCCATTCGCTGGCATCCATGTCGAAGGCCGGGCCATACACCCAGTGATAACCAGGCAAAAGGCGTGAAAGCATTTCCGCCTGGTCGTCGAAATTGCTGCGCTGCCAGTGCCGCTCGATCTCCTGCAAGGCGATGATGTCGGCGCCGGCGACAAGGCGCGCCGCGCGCGAAAGATCGTAGCGCGTGTCGCTGCCGAACCCGTACTGGATGTTGTAGCTGACCAGCTTCATTGCTTATCCGGCTCACTTCTCGGCGTTGGCAGTAACGGTTCGGTCGATTGCTTGCAATGTGCAGGAAGACGGACGGGGCTTGGGCCAGCAGGGCGGTTGAGACTCGGTATCTGCTAGTCGGTGGTCAGCGGCTGGAAGCGGCCGGCGGGCGACGCCGCCAATTCCGCCCAGTCGATCTCTTCCTCCAGCCGGTGATAGGCCTCGTCACCGATCGTGCCATTGCTGCGCAGTTCCTCCAGCGTGTCGCGCTGGCGGTTGATGGCATAAAGGCGCAGCCGGTCGTATTCGGTCGCGGCCTGCGCGTCGTCGGGGTTTTCAGCGATCACACGCTGAGCCTCATACTGCTCGCGCACGACGGCGGCCGCCGCCGAGGTCTTGCGGTTCAGCACGTCCAGCGCTGCCTGCATGATGGCGACGCGCGCCTTCGCCACCTCATTGTCGACGGTTCTGTCCTTGTCGAAGTTGATCCAGCGCAGCAGCGGCTTTAGCGTCATGCCCTGCAGCACCAGCGTGCCCAGAACCACCGCGAAGGCGGCGAGCACGATCGGATCGCGGCCGGGAAAATTGGCCGGCAGCGCAATGGCCACGACCAGCGTCACCAGCCCGCGCATGCCGCACCAGCCGACGAGAACGGCGCCTCCGAAAGTCGGCAACTCCCGCCTTGCCTCTTTGCCGCCGAAGCGGGCAATCCATCGGATGATCGCGACGTAACTCGCCACCCAGGCAAGACGTGCGACGATAACGACGACCAGCACCGTTGCGGCGAAAAGGAATGCTTCGCCTTGCCCGTCTCCGGCCAGCCTGCCGACGATCGTGCGTGCCTGCAGGCCCATCAGCACGAACGCCAGCACATTGAGCACGAACACCGCCGACTCCCAGACCGAATAGGTGCTGACGCGGCGTCTCGCCGACGAGTGGCGCGGTCCCCTGCGTGCAATGGTCATGGCATAGACGACAATGGTGATGATGGCGGAAAGACCGAGCTTGTCGGCGATGATCCAGACGGCAAAGGTTCCGGCAAACTGGACCACGGTGCTGCTCGCCGCATCCTCGATGCGGGTGAGCGCCAACAGCGACACGCGGCCAAACAGATAGCCCGCGACAAGACTGCCAATCGTCGCCAGCAGGATCACCGGAATGGCGTTGCTCAGCATGATCGATCCCAGCGCTGCCGAAACCGCCAGCCGATAGATCAGCAGCGCCGTGGCATCGTTGAGCAGGCTCTCGCCCTGCAGTATGGCGGTGATGCGGTGCGGCACCTTGAACTGCCCGAGCACCGCCGATGCCGCCACCGCATCCGGCGGCGCGACGATGGCGCCAAGCGCGACCGCCGCCGCGATCGGCAGTCCGGCCATCTTCCAGCCGACGAAGGCAACCACGACGGTGGTGAAGACCACAGCGCCGAGCGCCAGCAGCACCAGCGACAGCCGGTAGCGCTTCAGGTCGCGCAGCGACGTGTCAAAGGCGGCATCGAGCAGCACCGGCGCGATGAACAGGGCAAGCGCCAGTTCCGGGTCGATCTCGATCACTGGCGCGCCCGGCACGAAGGCAATCGCGACGCCGGCCAGGGCCAGCAGGGACGGATAGGGAATCTCCAGCCGTCGCGACAGCGCCGTCAGCGCGACGGCGGTCAAAAGCAGGACGAGGGTCAGTTCAAAAAGAGCCATGGGCGGTTACTTCTGGAGACCGGATTGCCGACGCGGATATTCCCGCAAGATGCGGTGGATTGGCCATCAAACTCAAGCCCTCTGGCCGCACGTCTCAAACCGCCTCCTGCCCCGCATGATCCTCGTCGGCTGCTCGGGATATCATGGACGCCGCGAAAGCCATCGTCGAAAAACATCGCCGGGCTGTAACACGCATGTAAACGGTGGCCCTCTGTGAGCGTGACGGGCCTCCATGAAAGGCCGCACGCCCATCAGAAAGCGTGGCACCCTGATCTGGATCGGTTCCGCTGGGGCGAAATGACGCCCTGAGAGAGGCGTTGGGACCCTTGCGGTGCGCTTGATGTTGTATCTGGGTACGAGCAGCGCACTCGTTGGCACGTTGTTTGGAGGGGTTGGAACTGTTATGATCCGTACCGAGGCTCGGCCCAGCGACCACACACAGCAAGGCGGCATGCAGACCGCCGGAAGGACCCTTACGCGGCGCACGCCGAAGCAGCAACGCTCGCGGCAGACCGTCGACGTCGTGCTAGAGGCGGTACAGCTTGTAGCCAAGCGCCACGGGACACTGGCGATTACCACCAATCGCATTGCCGAGGCCGCCGGCGTCAGTGTCGGATCGCTGTATCAGTACTTCCCCGACAAGCGCGCGATCTTCACAGCTCTTCACGACCGGCACGTCGATGAGGTGCGGCGGGTCATCAAGCAGACGATCACCGACTGCGCCTCGGCTTCGCTGGAGGAATTCGCGCGCGAACTCGTCCTGGGCCTGGTGAACGCGCACGCGGAAACTGCCGAACTGCACGACGTTGTCGCGTCCGCTGTTCCGCACAGCGCTCTCGGCTTCAAGAATGCGCTGCATCAGACCTTCGGACAAGTCCTGTCACGCGCCGAGGACCCGGAGCGGTACAGCCTCGACGAGACGGAGCGGATGCTTTTTGTCCTACCTCGCATGGTGGAAGCGCTCGTGCACGGAGGACAGCACGCGCCCCTCTCGCGCGATGGTGCAAGGAGCGAGGCAATCCGCACCGTACTGGTCTACGTGAATTCCTTTCAGGGCAGCGCTCCGAAAGACTACTGAAACGACGCGGTATTCTCGGTGGCCCACTGGTCGAACGGGATTGGTTCCCGTCCGGTTATCTCCTTTACGCCATCCGTCACTGTATCAAGCCGGCCCTCGCGCACCGCCCGCCAGATGTCCTCGAGCGCATCCGCATAGGCGCCTTTCCCGGCCCATTCGACCGTGCGTGCGTATGCCTGACCGTCCGTTATTTCCTCGAAGCGAACGGGCTTGCCGATGGCTCTACCGATCGTATCCGTCATCTCCCCATACGACAGCGCCTCAGGGCCGGTGATCACAAGTGCCTGGCCGTCGTAGTCGCGTGTGGTCAGGGAGGCTGTGGCGACGGCAGCGATGTCGTCTGGATGGATGAATGCGATCTTGCCCCCACCCGTGGATGAGCGCAGCACGCCCTCTCGGCGGATGGACTCCGACCAACCGAAGGCGTTGGACATGAATCCGGCTGCTTGAATGAATGTGAACGCCACCCCGCTCTCCCGAACGGCATTCTCGCCCCGTGCATGCCACGGACCGGTGCCGATTCCGGTTCGCACGTCTAGCGTGGAGAGCTTGACCACATGTCGGACGCCTGCGCGGTTGGCAGCGCAGGAGACCGCGCGATCTCGCTTCTCGAGATCCAATCCATCCGTGACGAGGAATATCCCGTCGACTCCAACCAGCGCCCTGCCCAACGAGGGACCTGGATTCTCGAGGTCTCCGACATGAATGTCGACCTGGTCGCAGAAAAGGGCTTTGGCCCTCTTCGTGGAGCGGACAAAAACGGACGGGCGTGCCCCCGCATTAATGAGGCGCTGAACTACCCGGGCGCCGATGTTTCCCGTAGCGCCGATGACCAGGTATTTCACTTGAGTTTGCTCCAGCCACGGATCACCTCGAACGCCATTTGCTTCTGGCCAGCCAGGGTGAAATGCAGACCGTCGCTTATGAGGAAGTCCGAAGGAGGCGGGCTCCCCAAAATAGAGAAGGCGTCGATGACGGGCCCGTCGCCGTCGCGAATAATCTTGGCGACTCGCTCAAGATCTTGGTTGCGGAACCGAACCCCGAACCTGGCAAGGCCCGGATGCGTCGCGACCTGCGCTTCGTTGACCGCTGGCGGGGTGATCCAAACGCAGCTCGCCTTGGTCTCTCGGGAAACGCGCTGGCGCAACTCCGCGATGTTGCGCGCGGTCTCCTCGTGATGGACGAGTGTCTTGGTGGGGTGCGGGCCCTGCGTGCGCGCATCATTGGTACCGAACAGGAAGAGGATCCAGTCGGGCCGGGCATCGGTAATCTCTCTGACACGCACAAGAC